>CAMQUV010000063.1 GCA_947037995.1 uncultured Rikenellaceae bacterium | reverse complement strand
TATCAGTGCGGCTGGGGGAGGCCGCTACTGATAGGCTCGCGCCTTTCCATATTACAACGACTAAAGAGTCAAAGCCTGTGGAGGGAGATTTATCTCCTTTAGTTCGCTTCTTGTAAGCGAGCCTCCGCAAGGGGAAAAACTCGAGTGCCGTTGGCACCTTTGGCTCGCTGGCTGATAGCACCCGAAGTTAATATCGCAGGTCAAAGCCTGCAATTTGTTTAGTTTTGTTTTCGAAGGCCTGTCGGGGTTTGTTCTATATTCAGATATAGAACATCTCCGGGTGCTAACAGCACACGAGTTTTTGGGGAGGCCTTCGATATTCTTAGCTTCGCCTATGCCAATTTATTATTTGGGGGCGGCGGATTGCTGACGCTGACTTGTTCAGCCGCGCCGGTACTAACTGACGCGCGAAGCAATATGGCTTCACCTGCGCTCCAATTTTACTATATAGGGTAGCAGGATTCGACGGCCTAATACATAAAGAAAAAGCACTTGAGTATTTTCAAATACATCAGGTGCTTTTTCTAATTATTATATATAATGTTCCTTATTTATTTTTGAGAAACGTCTTTAAAATCAATATTAGATTCTTCGGCTTGCACTAATTCGTCAAGTCCTTTAGAGTAAAGTTTCATCGCTCTACGGCTCATTCCCATCGAAGCGAACCCACCATCATGGAACAGGTTTTGCATCGTAACTTTGCGTGTAAGGTCCGAGAACAGTGTGATAACATAGTTCGCACAGTCTAGCGCATCAGCGTTACCAAGTGGAGACATTCTTTCGGCAAAGTCCATAAGGTGGTCAAGTCCCATTACTCCACTACCGGCGGTAGTTGCGGTAGGAGATTGAGATACTGTGTTAACACGAATCTTTTTCTCACGTCCGAGGATATATCCAAAGCTACGCGCGATAGATTCGAGTAGAGCTTTAGCGTCAGCCATATCGTTATATCCGTAAAGTGTTCTTTGCGCAGCGACATACGACAGCGCAACGATAGAGCCCCAATCATTTATCGCATCTTTTTTGCGAGCTACTTGCATAACTTTATGGAATGAGATTGCAGAGACGTCAAGAGTTTTCTGCAAGAAGTTATAGTCAAGGTCATCATAAGTTCTACCTTTTCTGACGTTAGGAGACATTCCGATAGAGTGCAGAATAAAGTCAAATTTGCCACCAAAGAATTCCATTGATTTTTCGACAAGATTTTCTAGGTCTTCAACTGAGGTAGCATCAGCAGGAATGAAGAGTGTATTAAGTTCTTTTGCAAGGTCTTGTGTTCCACCCATACGAGCCGCCATAGGCGTGTTGGTAAGAACGATTTGCGCACCTTGTGCAACTGCTTGTTCGGCAATTTTCCAGGCTATAGATTTTTCATTAAGGGCACCAAAGATTATTCCTTTTTTGCCTTTGAGTAGGTTATTCATATTAAGATGTTATTGGTTTGGTTATTTAATAAGTTTATCAATTTCGAGACACAGCAGGTTGAACACTTGTTCAATAGAGCCGGTACCATCGATTTGGAATGATTTATTTTGTTCTTGGTAATAGTTTGCAACTACGGCCGTTTGTTGTTTATAGGTATCGATACGATTCTGCACGATTTGTGGATTTTGGTCATCCGCTCTGCCGCTAATTTTGGCACGTTCAGTGATACGTGTTACGATTGTTTGGTCGGGAATATCTAGTGCAATCATAGCAGTGATAGAGAGACCTTTATCGGCCATAATTTTATCAAATTCTTTGGCTTGTTCGGTAGTTCTGGGAAAGCCGTCAAATATAACACCGTTAGCTTGTGTATTTTGGGCAACGTAGTCTGCTACGATGCTACAAACTAGGTTGTCACTAACTAGGGCGCCGTCTTCCATTTGTTTTTTGGCGAGGAGTCCGAGTTGCGTTCCGTTGGCGATATTTTGGCGGATAGCGTCACCTGTAGATAGGTGAAGCATTTGATATTTTTTCTGCAGGAGCTCTGCTTGGGTGCCTTTACCGGCACCTGGAGGTCCAAATAGTACTAAATTGAGCATTACTTTTCTTGTCTTGAGTTATTTTTGATTATATTTGCAAAGTGCAAAGATAACTAAAAATATATGAAAACTCCTATAAGTTCGTTAGGAAAGGTCGCTTTTGTTGACCACCTGACTGCGAATACCCAAGCAAATGGCGATGATGCCGCAATTATTAGCCGAGGCGCTACTCTCGAATTAATTGCCCCTATGATATACCTCGAAGGCATACACTTCGACCTAATATACGTGCCCCTTAAACACCTCGGCTACAAAGCCGTTGTCAGAGCGCTATCCAATATCTACGCGATGAACGGCAAACCCGAATACATCACCGTGGCAATTGGACTATCGGCACGATTCGCTATCGAAGATGCCCAAGAAATCTACGCCGGCATTAACGCTGCTGCCAAAAATTATAACATACAAGTTATTGCAGGAGACACAACAGCCTCGATAACCGGGCTAGCAATATCTATCACAGCGATAGGAAAAGTGGCGCCAAAAAAAATAACACGCCGAAATACTGCCAAACCTACCGACCTAATATGCCTCTCAGGTAAACTCGGAGCAGCATATATGGGGCTGAAAATACTAGAACGCGAAAAAAGAGCGCTCGAAGGGAACTCAGGAGTACAACCGCAACTTACCGGATACGAACATATACTAGAAAAACAACTCCGACCAGAAGCGCCACTAGCTGTGGTAAACGCACTGGCTCAAGCCAAAATAATACCGACGGCTATGATTGATATTACTGCTGGACTCAACTCGGCAGTGCTGAATTTATGCCATAGAAGCAACGTTGGAGCAAGAGTTATGATTGACAGACTGGCCATTGATAGCCAAATGTCGAAAGTGGCGAAAGAGCTAAACCTCGACCCACTTGTGGCAATACTCAACGGAGGGGACGACTACCAACTACTGTTCACCGTGCCAGCCAACCTGCACAAAGAGGTGGAGATATTTGCCGATATTATTGGATATATCACCGAGCCCGAAGAAGGAGCAAACCTAATTACGCCTGATGGAAATATGGCCACGCTGAGCTCGCCCGACTTCGCCGCGGTTAACAACGACTAAAAAAATAATACTACCCTATATTTATGAAACTAAACCTAGAACTTTTATGCCACAATGTGACAGAGGTTGCCAAAGAAGCAGCCCAGTTTATTGTGCGTGAACGAGAGGTTTTTACTGACGACAAAATCGAAAGTAAAGGTCACCAAAACCTAGTCTCGTACGTGGATAAAAAAGCCGAGGAGCTTATCATAGAAAGACTCTCGAAAATCCTACCACAAGCCAATATTATTGCCGAAGAGGGACACAACAACCCGCAAAATATCAACGAACTGGCGTGGGTGATTGACCCACTGGATGGCACCACTAATTTTATTCACAACCTGCCGCCATACTGCGTTAGCATAGCGCTGGTCGAAAATAAAAAACCCCTGCTTGGAGTGATTTATGTGGCAACATCAAACGAATGCTACTATACGTGGGAGGGAGCAAAATCATTTATGAATGGCAAAGAGATTGGCTGCTCGAAGGTGAATACCATCGAAAGTTCACTGGTTATATCCGGACTGGCATACAACCTTACGCAAAAGGCTAAAGAAGACTTCCTGAAACTCTTTGACTTTTTCAATCGAAATACACACGGAGCACGTAGACTCGGCTCTGCAGCTACTAACCTGGCGTACGTTGCGGCTGGCAAGGCGGAGTGCTTCTATCAAATAAACCTATCCCCCTGGGACGTTGCCGCTGGAGCTATTATTGCTCAAAATGCAGGGTGTATTGTCACTGACTTTAATGGGGGTGACGACTATGTTTTTGGCAAAACTATTATTGCTGCGAACAACAAACTACATAAAAAATTCCTTGATATTATAACATTTAAATAGAGCTTGAAAAATTTATTCTACTATATAATTAAACCCCTAGCCATTATTATTGGCATTATGCCCCGATTTGTTCAACTGGGCATAGGAGACATTATATACGTACTACTCTATAAAATCGCGAGGTACAGAGTAGGCGTAACTACACAAAACATTGCACGCTCACTTGCACACCTAACTCCGAAAGAACAAAAAATAGTGCGTAGAAGATTCTACCACCACCTGTCGGACGTGTTTCTCGAAACGCTTGCACTTAGCTCGATGAGCGAAAAACAACTGCGAAAACGTATGGTCTTTACTAACGTTGACGAAGTCGAAAAACTAACCAAAGGGCGCAGCTGGATATGCGCTATGGCGCACTACGGCTCGTGGGAATACACTATTAGCTACGCGCTACACACTTATCACGACGGAATACTAGCGGTATATCATACCCTGCAAAACCCCGGTGCCGATAAGTTCTACAAAGAGATGCGTGAACGATTTGGTGCCGAACCAGTCTCAATGAAAAATATTGGCAAGAAAATGCTGCTTTCCAAAAAAGATGGTAAAACGTATGGCGTAGCACTTATTGCCGACCAAAACCCACCGAACTCACTCAAAAAATTCCAGTGGGTCGACTTCCTGTCGCAAAAGTCACTGTTCTTCGGGGGGACCGAAATACTTGCACGCAAAATGAACCTCCCAGTAATGTTCCTCAATGTCGATAAAGTGAAAAGAGGGTACTATACCGCCACTTTTGAAATGCTATATGACGGAGACGAAGAGCTTGAGGAGGGCGAAATCATCAAAAGATACTCCGGAGCTCTCGAGAAAATGATACTCAAAAGACCGGAACTTTGGACCTGGTCGCACAAAAGATGGAAACGAAAATACCCCTTTAACGATTAATGGACAACAATACTGCTATAGTTATTTTAAACTGGAACGGAAGCCAGTTCTTGGAGCTTTTCCTGCCCCAAGTGGTCGAGCGTAGCCAAAATTGTGATGTTTATGTGGCCGATAACGGCTCTACGGACGACTCACTCAACCTGCTCAAAAATAAATTCCCCGCTGTCAAAACTATCGAACTACCCAACAATAGCGGATATACCGGAGGATACAATAAAGCTCTTAAACTAATCAAAGCTAAGTACTATATACTGCTAAACTCGGATATAGAAGTAACACCCGACTGGACTATTCCACTCATCAATCTGATGGAGAGCGACAACACAATAGCCGCCGCTCAACCAAAGATTAAGAGCTTCCACGAAAAAACAAAATTTGAATACGCCGGAGCAGCAGGAGGATTCATCGACTCACTGGGTTACCCATTTTGTCGAGGGAGATTCATTGGCGCAGCCACCGAAACTGACAACGGACAGTATGACGACACGCGCGAAATATTCTGGGCTACTGGGGCAGCTATGATAGTGCGAGCCGACCTTTATCACGAAATGGAGGGGCTCGACGAAAATTTCTTTGCACATATGGAAGAGATTGACCTCTGCTGGAGACTCAAAAGAGCGGGCTACAAAATTATGGTCTGCCCAAGCTCCACGGTGTACCACGTCGGCGGAGGCACACTACCCGTCTGGTCGCCGCGAAAAACCTACTATAATTTCCGAAATAATATAGCGATGCTATACAAAAACCTAAGCACAGCGAGGTTCGCTTGGGTCTACTCTATTAGACTCGGAACTGACTTTTTACGATTCTTAACATACCTTATACCTATGAAATTTTCATTTGCTGGGGCCATTTTCAAGGGGCACAGAGACTTTTGGAAAATGCGCTCTAAACTACGCACAACTGAACACATAACAAAAAAACGTGTGTCGCAAATCTACGGTGGCAGCATCGTCTTGCGCCAGATTTTCAAGGGAAATATATTTGGCAAAATGATGACCCTAGCAATGGCAATAACACTGCCTCTGCTGGCACTATCGTGCGCCAGCGCTACGCCAAAGGTCCAAAAAACAGCTCAAATAGTACAGAACAACAAACCCACACCCGTTGAAATTGTGGATATAGTAAACGAGCTCCCACACAACAGTAACGACTACACACAGGGGCTGGTCTTTCGCAACGGGAAAATGTATGAAAGCACGGGCGAGTACGGCCATTCGCAGCTCAAAATCATAGACCTTAATGACAATAAAGTGGAGAAAAAAATCAAGTTAAAAGAGGAGTTTTTTGGCGAGGGGATAGAGATTATTGGCAATGAGGTTTTCCAATTAACCTGGCAAGAGGAGCTCGCATTCGTCTACGACGCGCAAACACTCAAGTTACTGCGCACGATGAAATATAAGGGCGAAGGCTGGGGACTGGCAACAAATGGCACAGACCTCTACCTTACAGATGGCTCTTCGCAGGTAACTGTACTAGACCCAAAAACCTTCCGCGTTATCCGTCGATTTGCCGTGCGTGACGACAAAGGCGCTGTTAGTCAGCTTAATGAACTGGAGTGGATAGAGGGAAAACTGTGGGCAAACATATATATTAATAACAAAATTGCTGTTATTAATCCACAGAACGGCATCATCGAAAAGTATATCGACTGCTCGCCGCTGGTCAATAAAATAGGCAATCTTAAGACTGCCGACGTGCTAAATGGCATTGCCTATGACAAGCAGGGCGACAAAATATACCTGACAGGCAAGCTGTGGGACAAACTTTTTGAAATTAGAAACAGATAAAAAAGTATCCAAATGGACATTATATATAGACAGATAACTGAGCACATCAGC
>CAMQUV010000062.1 GCA_947037995.1 uncultured Rikenellaceae bacterium | reverse complement strand
CAATATATCTGCCCAAGCTCAGCCCACAACAGCCACAATACATCGGATTTTTCCACACGGGCGCCTACCAAGAGTCTCTCGGAGGCTACGGAGGGATACAACACTGCTTGATTCCGGCACCAAAACATATCATTATAGACATCGACAAAGAGACGGGAGAATACACCACAAAACTTTTCGCCAAAGAACAGTCGTACCGCTCAATGCTCAGAATACTAGGCTACTAAAAAAAACTAACCTATGCAAGCCCTCGTTTTACATTACGTAAAATGGGGGTTTGTAGTTTTATTACACTGACAACAAGCACCACTAGCGCACCCGAAAAACTGCGTTTGGCAATTAAAACAAACCTCGGAACTAAAATCTCACAAAATTCGCCATCGCCAATTGCAAAAATTTTATTATCTTTGACCTCACAACACATTCCCCTAAAAAAAACACAAACACCGACTACCTATGACACAAGAAGAGCTCTTCAAAAAACTAATTGCACACAGCAAAGAATACGGATTTATCTTTCAATCTAGCGAAATCTACGACGGACTTGCCGCTGTTTACGACTACGGGCAACTTGGAGTCGAACTCAAAAATAATATCAAAAAATATTGGTGGGACTCGATGACAAAACTACACTCTAACATCGTAGGAATCGACACCGCCATATTTATGCACCCCAAAGTATGGGAAGCATCAGGACACGTGGGAGCGTTCAACGACCCACTAATAGACAACAAAGACTCCAAAAAAAGATACCGCGCCGACGTGCTTATCGAAGAGTGGGTCGCCAAACAACAAGAGAAAATCAACAAAGAGGTTGAAAAAGCACGCAAAAGATTCGACGAATTTGACGAAACTATGTTCCGCCAAACCAACCCCAGAGTAGCTGCTTACCAAGAGAAAATCGACGCCGCGAACAACGAAATGGCTCGCACACTCGAGGCTAACGACCTTGTGGGAGTAAAAGCTCTTATCGAAAACCTCGAAATCGCCTGCCCTATCTCGGGCACAAGAAACTGGACCGATGTAAGACAATTCAACCTTATGTTCGACACCAAAATTGGCTCGGTAACGGAAGGGGCAAATACAATATACCTAAGACCCGAAACGGCGCAAGGTATCTTCGTAAACTTCCTCAACGTGCAGAAATCAGGACGACAAAAAATACCGTTCGGAATAGCGCAAATCGGCAAAGCGTTCAGAAATGAAATCGTTGCTCGACAATTTATATTCCGTATGAGAGAATTCGAACAGATGGAAATGCAATTCTTTGTGGCGCCAGGAACCGAACTAAAATGGTTCGAACACTGGAAACAATTTCGTATGAATTGGCATAAGTCACTCGGCTTTGGCGATGCGTCATACCAATTTCACGACCATATCAAACTCGCTCACTACGCAAATGCTGCCACTGATATAGAATTCAAATTCCCGTTCGGATTTAAAGAAGTCGAAGGAATACACTCCAGAACCGATTTTGACCTCTCGAGACACGCCGAATTCTCTGGCAAAAAAATCACGTACTTCGATACTGAGAAAAACGAAAGCTACGTGCCGTACGTTATCGAAACCTCTATCGGTGTCGACAGAATGGTGCTGCAAGTTATGTCCGCTGCGTACAAAGAAGAGAAACTAGAAGGTGGAGATATCCGCACTGTCCTAGCGATTCCGGCGGCGCTGGCTCCGGTGAAAGTGGCGATACTACCCCTTGTCAAAAAAGATGGACTGCCCGAACTGGCTGCGAAAATCATTGACACACTCAAATTCAACTATAATATCCAACTCGACGAAAAAGACTCAATCGGGAAAAGATATAGAAGACAAGACGCCATCGGAACACCCCTTTGCGTGACTGTCGACCACGACTCAATCAACGATAACTGCGTGACTATCAGACACAGAGACACAATGAAACAAGAACGAGTTGCTATTAGCGAGCTTCCGCAAATCGTCGAAAATGAAGTAGGGTTTACAGCTATGCTCAAAAAACTACTCTAAACAATATTAAATACGATTTTTTTATACAATTTTATCCTCAACTGAAAAAATGATAAAACCTGACTACATTCCATTCATTGAAGACCTTATCGAACTATCTATCAAAGAAGATATCGGGGATGGGGACCACGCCACACTTTCATCTATACCAAAAGACGAAATTGGCAAAATGCACCTACTTATTAAACAAAATGGCGTTGTCTCGGGAATCGAAATTGCGCGAATGATATTCACAAAACTCGACCCCGAAGTTACTTTTACGCAACTAATACAGGATGGAGAGCTCGTGAAAATCGGAGATATAGCGTTTACCGTCAAAGGAAAACTACACTCACTGTTGCAAGCCGAGAGAATTATACTCAACATTATGCAACGAATGAGCGGCGTAGCTACGCAAACAGCCAATTACGTCAAAGAAATCGAAGGCACATCGGCCAAACTCCTTGACACCCGAAAAACGAACCCTGGTATGAGAGTGCTCGACAAAATTGCTGTCAAAACCGGAGGAGGAGTCAACCACCGAACGGGACTTTATGACCTTATACTACTCAAAGATAACCATATCGACTTCGCTGGTGGAGTGGCGCAAGCACTTAACGGCGCTAAAGAATATCTCAAGAAAAATAGCAAATCACTCCAAATAGAAATCGAAGTGCGCTCGATGGATGACATTATAGAGGTTCTTAACACTGGCGGCGCAGACCGCATTATGCTCGACAACTTTGATACCAAAAAAACCAAAGAAGCGGTTGAATTTATCAACGGCAGAGTGCAAGTCGAAAGCTCGGGCGGCATCACCCTTGACACTATCAGAAGCTATGCGCTTTGTGGTGTCGACTTTATATCGGTCGGTGCTCTTACTCACCAAATCAAGTCACTCGATATGAGTCTCAAAGCGATAAAAGAGTAATACCGTACGCTAAATAATTACAATAATAATAGGGCAGGCTAATTAGATTTAGCCTGCCCTATTGATTGATTTAATCCTACTGTCCTATTGTATTTTATTGGGGATTAATGTTTGTTATGTTGGGGGTAATGTAAATAAGACCCGAGCTAGGATTTAAACGGGGCGCATTTTCGCCTAATTTAGTTACTCAGCAGGGTATTTATGTTAGTCCTTTATTTTCGCACTCTAATTAGAAGGTCGCTCTTGCCATCCAAAGACATTGTCACTTCGGCTGTATTATTAGAGAGGGAATGTATCATAAACATTCCAAATTCCTCATTTTCTAACAGTCTATCAGGGCGAAGCTCTATTATATTACTATATGTTTTATACGAACCTGTTTGGTCTTTCATATATCCGTGAGAGCTAAATTCCTTACCAGTATTAAGTGTTAGATAGAAGTTCTCGATATCTTTATAGATGGTACTGCCAACCACAATAAATTGTGGCGCGTCGAGCTGCACGGTGTCCGATGCGCTAACTTTCAGGTCTGTGAAGACTTCCGAAATCTTCCACGTTCCGAGAATTTCGTCTTGGTTGTATTCGAATGATTTAGCTTCTTCTTTTTTACAGCTGGTAAGTATGCAAAGGCATACGATTGTGATTAGGGTGTAGATTTTGTTTTTCATAGTTTTAGTTATTTTAATGTTAACAATAGGATTTTCTAATTTGATTTAGGTTGTCTATTGTTAATATCTAAATACAAACCACTATTAATAAAAAATGCGGGCTATACCTACGGTGGAAGTGGTACGACCAAGCACCATAGCCCCAATAAGTAAAGCCCACACAAAACGGTGGGCGTTAATACTTACTGTTTTATGGGGCTAAATTTAATTGGTCGTTTTCTTCCACCCAAAACAATAGCAAACGCTATTTATGTTGAAACTTTATACGTCTCAACCTCGCAAATGTAGTAATTATTTTGTATTTTTGCAAACATATCACTTTCTAACCACCTTACCTTACCCGAAAAATGGCTGAACCTATTAACGAGAAAATCATATTTTCTATGGTCGGAGTTTCCAAAATATTCCCCGCTAACAATAAGAAAATCCTAAATAACATATACCTATCATTCTTCTACGGCGCCAAAATTGGTATCATCGGGCTTAACGGCTCGGGGAAATCCACGCTGATGAAGATTATAGCAGGTTTAGACAAATCATTTAACGGCGAAGTTGTGTTCTCTCCCGGCTACTCAGTAGGATACCTCGAACAAGAACCAATACTCGAAAAAGGCAAAACTGTACGCGAAATTGTCGAAGAAGGTTGCGCCGACGTGGTAGCACTGCTCAAAGAGTACGAAGAGGTTAATATGAAATTTATGGAACCTATGACCGACGACGAGATGAATAGCCTCATCGAAAGACAAGGCGTACTCACCGAAGCGATAGAACATTCAGGAGGATGGGAACTTGACCAAAAACTGACTCGCGCAATGGACGCACTTAGATGCCCTCCTGCTGACGAAATTATTGACCACCTTTCTGGTGGCGAAAAAAGACGTATCGCTCTGTGCAGACTGCTGCTCCAAGAACCCGACGTACTACTGCTCGATGAACCAACCAACCACCTTGATGCCGAAAGTATCGACTGGCTCGAACAACACCTTAAACAATATAAAGGAACAGTAATAGCTGTAACCCACGATAGATATTTCCTTGATAATGTAGCAGGATGGATACTCGAACTCGACCGAGGTGAAGGAATCCCGTGGAAAGGAAATTATACGCTATGGCTCGAACAAAAATCGACGAGACTAGCGATGGAAGAAAAACAAGAATCAAAAAGAAGGAAAACTCTTGAGCGAGAACTCGAATGGGTCAAACTGTCACCCAAAGGACGTAGAGCCAAAGGAAAAGCTCGACTCACGGCTTACGATAAACTCGCCGGGCAAGAGCAACGCGAGAAAGAAGAGAAACTCGAAATATTTATACCAAACGGACCGAGACTCGGTAACGTGGTGATTGAAGCGCATAACGTTAAAAAACAATTTGACGACAGAGTGTTATACGAAAATCTTGACTTCGTACTGCCACCAGCTGGTATTGTGGGGATTATTGGACCCAATGGCGTGGGTAAAACTACCCTGTTCCGTATGATTATGGGGCTAGAACAACCTACCGAAGGAACGTTTAGGCTTGGCGAAACAGTCAAACTGTCATACGTTGACCAACAACACCGCTCGATTGACCCAGATAAAAGTGTGTTCGAGGTTATATCGCAAAATTCTGAACTTATATCTATCGGAGGACGACAAATTAACGCCCGAGCGTATGTCGCACGATTTAATTTCACAGGAGCCGACCAAGAGAAAAAATGTGGCATCCTATCGGGAGGGGAGAGAAATCGACTCCACCTTGCGATGGCGCTCAAAGAGGAAGGTAACGTCCTTTTGCTTGATGAGCCTACGAATGATATTGATGTCAATACGCTAAGGGCTCTCGAAGACGGGCTAGACTCGTTTGCGGGATGTGCAGTGGTTATTTCTCACGATAGGTGGTTCTTAGACCGCATTGCAACACACATACTTTCGTTTGAAGGAAATGGTAAAGTTGTATTCTTTGAAGGCGGATATTCTGAATATGAAGAACATAAAGCGGCCACTCTAGGCGATGCGGCTAATGCCAAAACTAGGTATCGCAAACTAGTTGACTAACAAAATACCGCAACAGACGACACTACAAACAATACGACAGAACAACGATAATTCACGATAATATAATGAAATTACACGTCTTAATCGAACAAAACGCCAAACTCCCTGCAACGCTTTACGGCGGTACGGAAAGGGTTGTTTGGTATTTGGCCGAGGAGCTGCATAGGCTTGGACACAAAGTCACATTTCTAGCAGCTGCGGGCTCCAAAAACCCTTTTGGCGACCTCATTATTCGAGATAAAACACTGTCTCTGAACAGTCAAGTGCCCGATGATGTGGATATTATACACTTAAACTCGGAGCTAACTGCGGTCTGCTCTAAGCCGGTAATTACGACTGTGCACGGCAATCTAGGCTCTGACTTCCGACCCAAAAACGCTGTCTACGTATCGCAAAATCACGCCCAAAGACACGGCGGAGAGCATTTTGTCTACAACGGTATGAACTGGGACGATTACGGCGACGTTGACTTTACGAGAGAGCGCCAGTACTACCATTTCCTAGGCAAAGCTGCTTGGAGGGTAAAAAATGTAAAGGGTGCAATTCGAATAATCAATAGTGTTCAAGGTGAAAGGCTGAGGGTACTAGGTGGGACTCGTGTGAATTTAAAAATGGGTTTACGCGTTACCCTGTCGCCGAAGGTCAAATTTTGCGGAATGGTCGGTGGGGCTGAGAAAAACGAGCTTTTGGGTGGTTCGAAGGGATTAATTTTCCCGGTACTATGGGATGAGCCTTTCGGCTTAGCATTGACTGAAAGTTTGTATATGGGAGCACCGGTATTTGGTGCAAACAGAGGGTCGCTAGTCGAAATAATCAACAATCAGGTAGGGTACTTATCCAACAGTGAGAGTGATTTAGCTCAAGCGATTAAGGAGAATAATTTTGATAAACGTATCTGTTCGGAGTATGCACGGGACTGTTTTAATTCGAGAATTATGGCTCAGGGGTATCTGCAAAAGTACGAGATGGCAATTAACAATAGCGGCGTTCTGTAGAAATTGATGGCGTAGGCAGCAATCCGCCGGTGGCAACGCCACACGAAA
>CAMQUV010000061.1 GCA_947037995.1 uncultured Rikenellaceae bacterium | reverse complement strand
TGCCGCAGTAAAAATCGCCAGCAACGAGCCAATCAAAAGCACCGGTATAGCAGGCATTTTCTTAACAATAAGTAAAACCACCACCACGGGTATCAATAAAAACCATATTGAGATAGTATAAGTATCGCTAATAACGTGTTGGAAGTTTTGGACAGCTTTCAAATCGTATGACTGCGTAGCATCACTAAAAAATGTAAGCACGGCAAACACAACAAGAGTTATCACAATTGATGGCACGGTAGTTCTCATCATATACCTAATATGCGCAAAAACGTCCACGTTAGCAACTGTAGCCGCAAGGTTGGTCGTTTCGGAAAGCGGCGAGACCTTGTCACCAAAATAGGCTCCAGAAATAATCGCCCCTGCTGTCCACGCTGGGTTAAAATTAAGAGCTTCACCTATACTAATAAGTGCCACACCAATAGTAGCTATGGTACTCCACGAGCTCCCTGTTGCCACCGATATTATGGAGGTGATAATAATAGTAGCGACAAAGAAATATTCGGGCCGAAGCACTTCGAGTCCGTAGTAAATCATAGTCGGAATAATACCGCTAATCATCCACGCGCCAGAGAGCACTCCGACCATCAGCAGAATCAGTATTGCCGGCACAGCCGACGAGAATATATGCACGATTGAGTCGTTTATACGCTCCCAACCAACGCGATTAAATATAGCAATCCCCCCGGCAACAAAAGCCGCTAGGACGAGTGACAATTGATTTGCACCACCGAGCGAGTCGCCTTCGGTATAAAACACATTCAACATAATAAGCAGCAGAAGTACTACTATTGGTATCAGCGATTGCAGAAGGGTTGGTATGCGTGCTTGACTTGAGTTATTCGAGTTACTATGGTTCTGGTTCTGCGTATTTTCGGTGGGATTCATTTAAAATATATTACGGTACATCAATTAATTTCTCTAACACAATTACTGTGCCACATAGTAAGGAAGTCTATCTACTGGGGCGTCATTAATTTCGATTAGCCTAGGCCCTCTAAACACAACACCAAGGTCATCTTTCCATCTTCCTCGTGGGAGTCTAATAAGTTTGCCGTTATCGGGCGAAGTTATCGGTGCAACCAAAAGATTTTCGCCAATAAGAAATTGGTCGTTACAGTCCGCAAAACCTTTGAGTGCAAACGTATATTCCATATTACGAACAATAGGCTCACCCGTTTTAGCAGCATTTTGCACCGCCTCCATAATCATTGGCATTAATTTTTGACGGGTAATAATAGCTTTTTTCACTGCATTGAGGTGCACCGAGTCGAGCACTCGCCACGGCGCAACAGAAAACTGCATCATTGGCATAAGCGCGTGCACTTGCGCAGAGCGTACGATTAGGGTTTGGTCAATATTCTCAGGCGTGACATTAGTAAACGAATTAATCTGTCCGCCGCCAATCATATCTGGGCAAGCGTATGGGTAACCCATAAGCGAAAGATTTGTTATCTCAGGAATGAGCAGGCTAAGTGCGTACCACGAATAGTCTTTATCGCCAAGTCTTTGCACGAGAGGTTTGCCTTGCAATCCCCACGACGCGCGTAGTTCGTTATATGCAAATTCGGATGCTAACTGCGTCCATTTCTGCGTATGTGTAGCCGCTACGGCAGATTTATCGAAAGCAATAATTTTCTCGGGGTCATAAAAGTCTAAGTCACCACCATCAAATTTAAACCCATCAATATCATACTCATCAATAAGATATTGCAATTTTTCCTTAACAAACTCCATCGCCACAGGGTTGGTCAGGTCAAGCATCGCGCTATATCCGTTCCACCATCTGATTATATAGGGTTGGTTATGCTTATCTTTCACAAGAAGGTCACGTTTTTGCATCGTGCGATATGTTTCACTATCTGGCGACACAAACGGGCTTACCCACAACATAACGTTGAATCCTTTTGCTTTGAGCTGTGCACACATTTTCTTAGGGTCAGGAAAACGTTTATGATTAAATTCAAACGCCCCGTTGTACTGCGCCCAACCATCATCTATCATCATAATTCCAGCAGGAAATCCATTTTTTTCGATTCCATTTACATATTCCTCAACTCCTTTTTGCGATTGGTTCGTACCAAACTCAATCCAAGTATTGTATTGAGGTTTTTTAAAAAATGCGAGTGGCGGCAGTTTTCCGCTAGTAGGAAAATGTCTGGTCGAAGCAACCATAAAAGCGTGGCGCAGGGTCTTACCAACCTTATTAACCACAACCGTTTTGACGCTATCGCCCATTAAGATGATTTTACCGTTTCTTATCTCCAAATCAAACGGAGTTTCAGAATATATGTATCGCCCTTTATCCGATAGTATAAAAGGAAAAGTTTGATTATTAAGGCTTTTAGAGCTGATTTGAAGTTTCATATTCTCCTCAAAAGGCGCTACGTTGCCAACTGCTGTGGCGCCGCCCCACCATTTCTCTCCAGGTTGGATAGTAAATTCTTTAGTCGGTTTTTGTGCAAACGATAATAATGTAGTTAATAGAATAAGTGCTGTGGTGATGATATGTTTTCTCATTTGTGTTTTTTAGAGTTGTATTTTCTTTAGTACTGAGGTGAATAGTAGTGCTTCTGATTGAAACATTTGAGCGTATGTCGTAGCATACTCTGTAAGTGTTTGATTCTGCAAAGGGCTTAGTATAGCAAGTGAATCCGTAGCAATCTGGAGCGAGTAGGTGTAATGTTCGACCTGCTGGTCGCTGAGTAGCCTATGTAGGCTAACGTTCTCACTATGCGTTGCAACGATGTGCGGTATAAGTTTAGTTGTTACGAAGTCATACCACTGAGCGTGGTTGGCTGGCTCGACAACAAAAGTTGTGTTAATTGTATACATACAGTATTATTATATTGTTTTTCTTACGTGTGTTAATAGTTATATTTTCGTTATTTCCGCTTTGAAAAGCTCACCCCTTTGCTCGAAATTTCGGAACAAATCGAAACTAGCGCACGCAGGCGACAGCAATACGCAATCACCACTCTGTGCTATCTCGCGACAAGCATTTACTGCGTCCGTAAGCGAATTTGTATCCTTAATAATTGGCACAATGCCAGCGAAGGCTTCCATCAATTTTTTATTATCAACCCCCATACATACTAACGCCTTGACCTTGTCTTTGGCCAGCGCTTTGAGTGGCTCATAGTCATTCCCCTTATCCGTCCCCCCAGCTATCCAAACAGTAGGTTTAGTCATCGACTCCAAGGCATAGTGCACCGAGTCAACATTAGTAGCTTTCGAATCATTAATAAACTCAATCCCCCCCACTACGGCAACAGGCTCCATTCTATGCTCTACGGCTTTGAACCCTCGTAGCCCTCTACATATATCTTCATTCCTCACCCCCGCTCTTTTGGTTGCCACAACCGCGGCAAGAGCATTGGCAATGTTATGCTTACCCTTAATTTCCAAATCCGAAGCCGCCATAACAAAATCTTCAAAAATAAGATTTACGCCATCATAGTAGGCTCCCGATTTTTTTCCGTCAACCGAGAAAGGCACTCTACTCGAAGGCGCCCTATGTCCGGGCATCGCCTCGAGCAATACTGGGTCGTCGGCGTTATAAATAAACGTGTCGTTCGAGGTCTGGTTGCGCGATATACGCAGCTTACTCGAGACATATTTCTCCATTTTGTACTCATATCTGTCCAAATGGTCGGGTGTAATATTTAGCAACAGCGCTATATCAGCCCTAAAATCATAGACTCCATCTAGCTGAAAGCTACTGAGCTCAATAACATACCATTCATACTGCCCTTCTCCATCGTCGCCTTGGTCATCGGCAATTTTACCAGCAAAACTTTTGCCAATATTCCCTGCCACTGCCACACTCATACCGCTATTTTTCATTATTTCGTAAATAAGCGTCGTCGTTGTAGTCTTCCCGTTCGAGCCGGTGATACATATTTTTTTGGCATCGGTATGTCTAGCGGCAAATTCGATTTCCGAAATCACTTTAATTCCTTTAGCCAGAGCGGCTTGCACAACGGGGTTAGCGTCGGGCACACCGGGACTTTTGACAATAAGGTCGGCCCCCAGAATAATGTCCATCGTATGTTGCCCCTGCTCATAGGGCACGCCTATGCGTTCAATTTTCTCTTGATAGGTTGGTTTTATCTGTCCATCATTCGATATAAAAACATCGTATCCCATTTTCACCCCCAGTTTAGCAGCTCCATAGCCACTTTCGCCAGCTCCAAGTATTATAAGTTTTGCCATAGTTGCAATATTTTATTTTTTATGAATTATCTGATTTTGAGTGTAATAAGTGTCACCGCAGCCAACAGTAATTGGACAATCCAGAATCTCATAGTTATTTTAGATTCGAAATAGCCTTTTTTCTGATAGTGGTGGTGCAGAGGCGACATTAGGAAAATTCGCCTTCCCTCGCCATATTTCTTTTTCGTGTATTTAAAGTATGCTACTTGCATAATCACCGAAAGGCTCTCGACAAGGAAAATTCCACAGAGTATAGGCAGCAGCAGTTCTTTGCGAATAAGCAGAGCAAACGTAGCTATAATCCCCCCAATAGCGAGGCTCCCTGTATCCCCCATAAACACTGAGGCGGGGTAGCTATTATACCAGAGAAATCCCAACAGCGCTCCAATAAAAGCAGCCGCAAAGACCATCAATTCCCCCGAGCCCGGTATATACATAATATCGAGGAATTCAGCATAAATTATATTTCCCGAGAGGTATGCAATTATCCCCAGCACCAGCGCAATAGGCGCAGCAATCCCCACCGCCAATCCATCGAGTCCATCCGTTAGGTTCGCTCCGTTACTTACAGAGGTTATCACCACAATTGCCACAATTACGTAGGCTATCCACCCCATTGTATCGCCCATTTTACCCTCAACAGGCACTAGGTCGCGATAATCGAGCGACGAATTTTTATAAAAAGGTATTGTTGTTGTTGTAGATTTGTAGGGTTTGCTCATAATAGTTTCGCCCTCGACGGTAATTTTTTCACGCACCACGATATCGCTAGAGACCCACATACAGGTACCCACGATTACGCCGAGACCAACTTGACCAATAATTTTAAATTTGCCGCTAAGTCCTGATTTTTTTCCTTTAACGACTTTAATATAGTCATCAATAAACCCTACAAATCCCAGCCACACAGTGGTAAGAATCATCAATTGGACATAAATATTACCAAGGTCAGCAAACAGCAGTATAGGTATCAGTATCGAGCCCAGAATAATAAGTCCTCCCATCGTAGGAGTCCCTTGTTTTTGAATTTGCCCTTCGAGTCCAAGGTTTCTAACCTCTTCACCGATTTGTTTTTTGCGCAAAAAGTTAATCACCATACGTCCGAATATAATAGCGATAAGCAGTGATAATATAATCGCCGCCGCCGACCTGAACGAGATGTAGTTAAACATTCCCGAGCCTGGAAATTGGAGCAGGGCATTTTGGTTTTCAAAAAGGAAATACAGCATATTATTGAATTTTATTTGGTTCTAATTTTTTGATTTACTCTGATAGTTGAGTTGGTAGAGATATGATTGAGTTCGCAGAGTTTTCTGATAGACGTATGGTATGTCTGTGCGATTCGGGAGAGTGTATCTCCGCTAACGACCTTATGGTAATGTGCGGTAGACGCAGTGTTACTGGCAATATAATTTTCGTCAATTTTTATATTATTCTTAGGGTATAGGTTGGGGTTATCGAACTGCGTTTTCTCACTAGCCACTATTTGGTTATTTTGATTAGTTCTATTAGCCACCAGTTTTCTGGCTGCACTATCTTTTCGAATTATGATTTTGCCCGTTTGTTTGGTTTTATTGGTTGTATTGAGCAGCATTTCGGGGTCGAACGACACTCCATTAACTCTGAGTTCTAAGTGAAGGTGCGAGCCCGTAACTCTCCCCGTAACCCCACAAAACGCAATAACATCCCCTGCTTTCACTTTCATCCCAGGCACCACAACGTTACGCGAGCAATGCGCATATACTGTTTCTATACCGTCATTATGTCTCACCACAACGGCGTTACCATACCCTCCCGTAAATGTCGAAAGCCTCACAACTCCATCCATCACCGCCATAATTGGCTCTCCAATTTTAGCAGGCAGGTCCAGCCCACTATGCCATCCCCTACCACGAGGCCCATAGGGCGAACTTTTGGTAGATTTTTTCATTGGGTAGCAGATATTTGTTTCATCAAGGTTTAATATCACCTCGTTAAATGGTTTGTTATAGTCAAACTTTTTCGAGACAATCCATTTCTGGTCACTTTCGGTAATGGTTGTTTCGCCCATAATTGAGCCGGAGAGGTTAATTATAGGGGTCCCTGATTTATCGACTACAACAGAGTTTGTCTTTTGGATTTCATTGATAATATATTCTCCCTCCACAGTGGTCAGCTCAATTTTCTGAGTAGACATATCAATCTGCACAAGATTCTCATCGAGTGTATCAAGGCTAGGTTTATGGGCTTTAATATCTTTATTTCGTTTTTTGAGAGACTTTCCTGATGGCTTAGTGACTTGACTAGGAGAGGTTCCCTTGGTAGCCACCGACGTAGGCCTTTGCATTTTAGTTCCAAACTTGGCAGCATCTTCCGTAGACATCAATATATAAGAGCTGCAGGAGGTTAATGCCAGGAAAGACAAGAAAATAATTATGTTTAAAATATAGCGATACAACTTTTATAACTTTTATGATGTGTAATTGGTGCAAATTTAGTAAATTTGCACC
>CAMQUV010000060.1 GCA_947037995.1 uncultured Rikenellaceae bacterium | reverse complement strand
CCCGACATAAAAATAATACTCGAGCAAAACAACACCTGGAGATACTATAACCCCATACTCGAAACTAAATACGCCAAAGCGGAAATATTCAACAACCACTGGATTACTAACGCCGTTTTCTCGTATCACGAAGTGGAAATCTCAGACCTACCGAATATCATCGAACTAGATATTGTCGAAAATCTGTCAGACTTCAAAGCCCCTACTTTCGGAAGAGTATCTTCAAAATATGGCCCGCGTGGACGTAGAAACCACAATGGTATAGACATTCCACTCAAAACGGGTGAACCAATATACGCTATGTTTGACGGCAAAATCAGATATGCGCAATACAACAGAGGGGGATTCGGAAACCTTGTGATTGTTAGACACCCTAACGGACTGGAAACCTGGATGGCACACCTCTCGAAAATCAACTGTAAGGTCGGCGACTTTGTCAAATCTGGGCAAGTGGTTGGGCTAGGTGGTAACACCGGAAGAAGCCGTGGGGCACACCTACACTTCGAAATGAGATACAAAGACCAAACGTTTGACCCAGAATTTCTTGTAGACTTTACTACGGGGGAACTCAAATTCAAAACTTTTGCGCTCGAGAAAAAATACTTTAACATAAACTCCAGAGCATCCGAACTGCTCTATGATGATGAGTATGATGACACACTCCCAGAGAAAATACTCGCCTCGGACGATAATAGCGAAATACTCAAAACTGCTGAGAAAATGCTTACGCCGGAACCTATATACTACGTGGTCAGAAAAGGCGACGTGATGGGTAGAATAGCGGCGAAATATGGTACCTCAATATCGCATATATGCAAACAAAACAAACTGAGGTCGCCATCAAAAATCTACCCCGGACAAAGACTTCAAATTAGATAATTCTATATAAATAAAACTATGATACAACTATTTAAAAACGACCAAACTATCTACGCAGTAGATACTATTGAGCAAAATATAAACCAAAGTAATCTTGAGAAATTGCAATGGCTTTTTAGTAATGCGCAGATTCTGCAGCACGAAAGCATAGAAGGGCGATTTGTGGGGCCAAGAAGAGAAATGATTACGCCGTGGAGTACTAATGCTGTCGAAATTACCCAAAATATGGGTATCGAGGGGATTAAACGTATTGAAGAATTTCATATCGTAAAAGAAAATGCTGAATTTGATAAAATGCTGTTCAGACTATATGACACGATTGACCAAGAAGTATTTAATATCACGGGCAAACCTGAGGAAATTAAATATATCGACGATATTCGAAAATATAACGAAGAACAAGGACTTGCACTCGTGGAACAAGAAATTGAATACCTCGAAGGACTAGCGCAAAAAATTAACCGTCAACTTACTGATAGTGAGGTCTTTGGATTCTCACAAGTCAACTCAGAGCACTGTAGACACAAAATATTTAACGGGCAATTCATTATAGATGGCGTTGAAAAAGAACACACGCTGTTCCAAATGATTCGCAAAACTACCGAAGAAAACCCGGGACAAGTTGTATCTGCCTATAAAGACAATTGCGCATTTATCGAAGGAGCGGAAGTTGAACAATTCGCACCTAAAGCGCAAGACACTTCGGACTTTTTCGCGGTGGAACCATATAAAAGTGTTATCACTATTAAAGCCGAAACACATAACTTCCCAACTACAGTTGAGCCTTTCAATGGTGCCGCTACGGGAACGGGTGGAGAAATCAGAGACCGTATCGCTGGTGGTAAAGGAGCTTTCCCAGTGTCGGGAACCGCTGTTTATATGACTGCATACCCTAGACTAGAGGGCGAAAGAGCTTGGGAAAAATCTAAACCAGAAAGAAAATGGCTATACCAAACGCCTGAACAAATACTTATTAAAGCATCGAACGGTGCTTCGGCATTTGGAAATCACTTCGGACAACCACTTATCTGTGGTTCGCTGTTCACTTTTGAACACGAAGAAAATGGCAAAAAATTCGGCTTCGACAAGGTTATTATGCTTGCAGGAGGTATTGGATACGGGCGTAAGGAAGACGCGCTAAAAGACAAACCGCAAACAGGTGACAAAGTGGTGTTGCTAGGTGGTGACAATTACCGTATTGGTATGGGAGGAGGAGCTGTTAGCTCGGTGGCGACAGGAGAATTTGAAGGAGCGATTGAGCTAAACGCGATACAACGTTCAAATCCAGAAATGCAAAAAAGAGTGTATAACACTATTCGTGCTATATCAGAGGGTGGAAACAACCCTATTATATCTATTCACGACCACGGAGCGGGGGGCCACCTTAACTGCCTTTCGGAGCTAGTCGAAGATACTGGTGGACGTATTGATATTGACAAACTGCCTGTGGGAGACCCTACTCTTTCGAACAAAGAGATTGTTGGGAATGAGTCGCAAGAGAGAATGGGGCTAGTTATTAAAAGTGAAGATGCAGACTACCTAAAAAGAATTGCAGAAAGAGAGAGATGTCCTTTCTACCAAGTGGGAGAGGCTACGGGAGATATGCAATTCACATTTGTGGACAACAACACCGGACTTAAACCTATCGATATGCAAATTGATGATATGTTTGGTAAAACTCCGAAAACTACGCTCGAAGATAGAGTCGTTATAGAAAACTATTTTTCGCCTGAATACAGAACTGCCGAAATCTCAAAATATATTACATCGGTGCTCCAAATTGAAGGGGTAGCGTGTAAAGATTGGCTTACTAACAAGGTAGACCGCTCGGTAACTGGCAAAATTGCGATGCAACAAACTGCCGGACAAATACAACTGCCGCTGAATGATTGTGGTGTTATTGCACTTGATTTCCAGGGGAAAGCAGGGGTGGCAAACTCACTAGGCGCGGCGCCAGCTGTGGCGATAGTGGACGCTGCAAAAGGCTCTGTTATGGCAATTGCAGAATCGCTTACAAACATTATTTTTGCTCCTATCCAAGGAGGTATGGAAGCGCTTTCGCTTTCGGCTAACTGGATGTGGCCTTGTAAAAATGAAGGCGAAGATGCGAGACTATATAACGCCGTGGAGGCAGCTAGCGACTTTGCTAGAGCTCTGAAAATAAATATCCCTACGGGAAAAGATTCTCTGTCGATGACACAGAAATATAGTAATGGTGAGAAAGTATTTGCACCTGGAACGGTTATTATTACCGCAGCAGGGGAAGTTTCGGATATCAAAAAATGTGTTAAGGCGGCGCTTGTCGAAAAACCTAATACATCTATTATATATGTAGACCTCTCGAGCGATGACTTTAAACTCGGCGGCTCGTCATTCTTCCAAACCCTTTCGGCTGTGGGAGACGATGTACCGACTGTCAAAAATCCTGAGTATTTCAAGAAAGCGTGGACTGCTATCCAAAAACTTGTGCAACAAGACAAAATTATGGCAGGGCACGATATTTCGGGAGGAGGACTGATTACGGCGCTACTCGAAATGACTTTTACGGGCAATGAATGTGGACTCGCTGTTGACCTTAACCCGCTTAGAAATACCGACCTAGTTAAAATCCTATTTAGCGAAAAACCGTCTATTATTATGCAGGTCGAAAATGGCGAAAGTATTATTGCGGAGCTGGACGCGATGGGAGTAGCTGCCCAAAAATTAGCGACCGTGACGCCGATTAGAAAAATTACTATACAGCACGGATGCTGCGATGCTACGACACTCGATATCGACTCGCTTAGAGATATATGGTTCAAAACGTCGTACCTGCTTGACTGTAATCAATCTACCGCCAAACTTGCGCTTGAAAGATTCAAAAACTACAAAAAACAACCACTGCAATATAATTTCCTAGAATCGTTCACCGGCACGTATAGCCAATATGAAATCAACCCTCATAGAACGGAACCTACGGGAATCAAAGCGGCGATTATACGCGAAAAAGGCTCGAACGGAGAACGCGAAATGGCGTGGGCGATGCACCTTGCAGGGATGGATGTTAAAGATGTCCATATGACCGACCTTATTACAGGACGCGAAAACCTTGAAGATGTTAATATGATTGTCTTCGTGGGTGGTTTCTCTAACTCGGACGTGCTTAACTCGGCGAAAGGCTGGGCTGGAGCGTTCCTTTACAACCCTAAGGCAAAAGCAGCACTCGATAATTTCTATGCTAGAACGAATACACTATCACTGGGTGTTTGTAACGGATGTCAACTAATGGTCGAACTGGGACTTATTACGCCAAACCATACTGACAAACCGAAAATGCTTCATAATGATAGCCACAAATTCGAAAGTGCATTTGTTGCAGTTGAGATACAACCTAACAGCTCGGTGATGCTATCATCGCTTAGTGGTTCTAAACTTGGACTATGGGTGGCACACGGAGAAGGTAAATTTAACTTGCCGATGAGTAGTGACAACTATAATATCCCGATGACATACCTATATAACGAATATCCTGCTAACCCGAACGGCTCGGACTACAACGCTGCGGCGCTGGCTTCGGAAGATGGAAGACACCTAGTTATGATGCCTCACCTAGAACGTGCTATCAAACCGTGGAACTGGGCACACTACCCTACAAAAAGAAATCTTGACGAAATCACCCCGTGGATTGAAGCATTTGTTAATGCCAAAAACTGGATGACAAATAATCAATAAATATACGCGAACAAAATTAAAATGAAACTTAGCGTTATTATAGTAGCTGGCGGCAGCGGAACAAGAATGGGCGCGGATGTTCCCAAGCAATTCATTCCTATGAATGGCAAGCCTATAATTATACACACTATAAAAAAGTTTCACCCGATTGCATCGCAAATTATAATAGCTCTACCCATAGAACACTTAACTCTATGGGAAGAGCTATGCTTATTATATCAGTTTGACCCGCGTGAGTATAACATTACTATAACACACGGAGGAGAACAAAGATTCCACTCGGTGAGAAATGCGCTGAAATTGGTTGACCCAAATGCAACCCTAGTGGCAGTGCACGATGCCGTTAGACCGTATATCTCGACCGAAAATATAACACAAATAGCACAATGCGCTGAGACTAATGGCTCTGCAATTCCGACTATTAATGTCACTGACACTATACGACAAGTTATGCCCAATGGGAGTTCTAAAACACTGGTACGAAGCAATCTCAAGGCGGTGCAGACACCACAAATATTCGACCGCAAAACTATACTAGAGGCGTATAAACAACCATATAACGAAGCATTTACGGACGATGCCTCGGTAGTAGAGGCGATGGGATTTGAGGTGGCAATTTGCCAAGGAGACCCAAAAAATATTAAAATTACATACCCAAATGACATCAAAACAGACAATTAACCTTATTACGCTAGGGTGTGCAAAAAACATAGTTGACTCCGAACACCTCGCAGCAACGCTTGACCCAGCTCTTTGGGAAATTCATTTCGACGAGGACGAACCAGCCGACGTTGTAATTATAAACACCTGCGGATTTATACTTGACGCAAAAGAGGAGAGTATTGAAACGATACTAAATGCTGCCGAACTCAAAAAAAGAGGGCAAATCAAACAGCTATTCGTATTTGGATGCCTTTCGCAGAGATATGCCGATGACTTGCGCAAAGAAGTGCCGGAAGTTGATGACTTTTTTGGCGCGCGTACAATCGATGATATTATCGCAAAACTCAAAGGTGACAACACTATAAAAACAGACCGAATACTAACTACACCGGCACACTATGCATATCTGAAAATCTCAGAAGGGTGTAACTGGGGATGTGGATATTGCGCTATCCCTTTGATACGAGGGCGTCACATAAGCGTTCCGATGGAGGAGTTAATCGAAGAGGCACAAAAACTTGCACTTAGTGGGGTCAAAGAATTGATTATTATAGCCCAAGACACCACATACTACGGGATGGATATATACGGCGAGCGAAAACTAGGAGAGCTGCTCCGCAAGCTGTGCCAAATCACTGGTATAGAATGGATTAGACTACATTACGCCTACCCTACTACATTCCCTTCTGATGTTATTGATGCGATGGCCGAGGAGCCAAAAATATGTAAATACTTAGATATTCCATTGCAGCATATTACGGATAATATGTTGTCGGCTATGCGCCGAGGGTTAACACAGAAGGAGACCGAGGAGCTTGTAGCAAAACTGCGTTCAAGAATACCGGGGATAGCAATAAGAACCACTATGTTGGTGGGTTATCCTGGTGAAACTCAGCAAGATATAGACGCTCTAAAACAGTTCCTCACTGAGGCTCGTTTTGAGAAACTGGGGGTATTTCCATACAGCCCAGAGGAGGGGACACACTCGTACGAGAAGCTAACCGACGCGCTAACGGACCAAGAAAAGCAGGACAGAGCGGACGATATAATGTCGTTACAGCAGAGTATTTCAGAGTCGATTTGCGAGCAAAGAATTGGAATGCAGGCGAAAGTGATTATAGACAGGGAGCAGGACAATTTCGTTGTTTGCCGTGGTGAGTGGGACTCTCCCGAGGTAGATGGTGAGATATTTGTGACTAAGAGTTCGCTCGAGGGGAAAGACCAAACCCCCGGAAAGTTCTTGACCGTAAAAATCACCGGAGCAGACCTTTACGACCTATACGCCGACGCGTTATAACATACTATATAAAAACAGCTACAATCGCGCTCGGAGATGTCTGGGCGCGGTTTTTTTTGGTCATTGCAATTGAGTGTGGTGAGGTGCTGGCATATTTAAAATAGGGTTGGGAATTTTTTATTTTCGATTGTATTTGAAAACCGTAGGTTTTCGTGAGCCAAAGGTGTTAACGGCACTGGAAAATTGC
>CAMQUV010000059.1 GCA_947037995.1 uncultured Rikenellaceae bacterium | reverse complement strand
GCAGCGTCGAATCTCATAGATACGGGCTCACCGGTACGGACATCGGATTTGTTACAGGCAACTGTCGCAAAACTAACGAGGAGTAATAATATATATGTGATTTTAATTTTCATTTACTATTTAATAGCTAAATCTTTAGTTAAGAACAAAAGTTATGATGGTTCAATAATATGTGTTTGGGAAACTTCCCAATCTTCAATAGTTGGTATAATCACCATATCCGAAGAACTAGTGATGTCTAAAATAATGTTAAATATAAGGTTTTTGCCCACGGCAAATTTAGTGTCTTTAGGAAGAGTAAAGCTATAGTCAACGCCGCCTGCTTGCATAATAAGCTTCGCCCCTTCGGCATTAGATGGCATAACAATGAGTTCAACGATAGCTTTCGTATTATTATATAGTTGTATATAGTTTGCCGATTCGGGTTGCCATTTAACAGTAACATCACCTGCTGCGACTTTAGAGAATTGCACAGAGCCATCGAATAATTTGACAATAGCTTTGTCGTAAAGGCTCGGCCCGGTGACACCTGCAGACATCAGCATTGGGTTAGTCAGCCATTTGGATGATACACTAATATTAAATGTGAGCTTCGCAAAAAGATGTTTGAACGCCAGGCTAGCAATTTGTTTGTCGTTAGATATTCCCGTATCCTTAGCATACAAGAAATCGTTGTCCTTCAAATCTTGGGTTGTATTTTGTAGAGTAACAGCATCAATAATAGCCATTCTATCGCCATCTTGTGTGAGTTTTATATTCTGGTTATTATCTATAGGAGTGTAGGCGAATAGGTCAATAGAATTATAAGGTTTAAACATAATCGTTTTGGCCTCATCGACAGGTTTCCAATAATTAGATGAAAGGTCTTGTACATAAGTGACGTTAATATCCTGAGGATTAGAGAGGGTATTATTATTTTGAGGGTCACTAACTTGCGAGAATATACCCAATTGAGTATTTGCATTAAATTCGTCAGATATAACCGCTTTAGAGGCTTTATCGCTATTCACAAGTATTTTGACTTCATCAGGAATAATAGCATCATCCATAGGAGTTTTCTTACACGCAAAGAGTGAAAGTAACATTAAAATAAATATGTATTGCATTTTTTTCATATAGATGAAATTTTGTTTTGTGTTAAGAAATCAAATTTAGATTTACAGTGGTAATATAATAATATCGCCCGGGAAGACTTCATCTTCAAAAGGAATGATAGTAACAGTAATAATAGGAACAACATTTTTGTCTTCAATTTGGACATCAATATTGATATGGGGGTTATAATTTTCGTCCTCTAGGCTCTCGAGTTTATCGGAGATATCCTTAGAGAATGAAATATTAGGGATTTTCGGGTCTTCGAATCTCATAGTAAAACTAAGAACTGTGTTCAGCGTACCGTCTTCTTTTTTAAATGTGCCTAGTGCGGAAGTTTGCGCTACGAGCGTTTCAGCTTTAGTCGTAGGGTCTTGGCTGATTTTCGTAATCGGCATAACGATTTTCGCAGGGAAGTCAGAGTGAGCAACAGCATTACCAAACATAATATGCGAGTCCATTTCGGTGATTTGGGCAACACCATCTTTAATCGCTTCGTGTCCATTGATACTGAAGGTAATATTAATATTGTGGTTCACAGTTTTTGGTTGCAGTGTAACAAGAATAGGTTTGTTTGGTTCAACGGTAATAATTCTTGGGGCGCTCCCAACGAGTGTGTGAATGTAGTCCGCTCCGTTAATCGCAGTGTATTCCGTGGGCGCAAGGCCTATTTTGGGTGCTTCGACTTGTTTAATAGTCCCTCTGTGCGTATCGAAAGAGGTGTCACCGCTAACGATAAGGTTTTGGGCATTTTTGTTATACGTGATGATGTTATAAACTCCCGTTTTGAGGTGAGTTTCAGTCGTCGTAAAATTATCTACATCAATAACTATGGGTACATTGGGGGTCTCTTGATGATAGAGCCAAAGTTTAGCGCCCTGTGGTGTAGGAGCGTTAGGGTTAATTTTACTCCAATTGACGGCAAATTTAATTTGCTCAGTATCCGCAACTTTAGGGGCAACGTTAATTTTCTGGCAGCTTGATGCTACTGCAAGAAAAACGAGTACCAATGTTAGGTTACGAATTAGGTTTATGGAGTAATATTTTTTCATTTAAAGTCTTAAGGTAAGTAAGAAGTAATGTTGATGTGATTTATAATAAAGCTGCACTATGCTTGCTTGTACGATGAATCGCAGTATTATGCATAGGTTTGATACAAAAGTAACATTAATAAACTCCTATTAGTGACCAAAATACAAATATATCGGGCAAATCATAAAAATAAGCATATTTGGCAATTATTGTCGTAAAATAGTAAGATTTGCGCATTTTAGCTAGGTAACTTACTATAAGTGAGTATTATAGGGTGTATAAAGTGTCTGTTTTAATGGTTTAAAAAGTGTACAAATTGTAAAAAAGGTGTAAAAAATTTACGATTTGTATGTTTTTTGTATTGAATGTAGTTGAGTTTTATAAGGTTTTGTTATTTTTTGGTTTTTCGGAGTTCAAAGTCGGGTCCAAGGTACACTCTACGCACAAACTCGTCGGCTGCAAGTTCCTCGGCAGAGCCCGTGCGGATAACTTTACCTTCGACAAGAATATATGTTCTGTCCGTTATATTAAGTGTCTCGTGGACATTATGGTCGGTAATAATAACACCGATATTCATATTTTTGAGCGACGTGACAATCGTTTGAATTTCAGCAACAGCAATAGGGTCTACCCCTGCAAACGGCTCGTCGAGAAGAATGAATTTAGGGTTAATCGACACAGCACGGGCTATTTCTGTACGTCTACGCTCTCCGCCTGAGAGCTGTTGCCCCAGGTTTTTTCTCACTTTTTGGAGCGAAAAGTCATTGATAAGCTCCTCTAGTCGTTCTTTTTGGTACTCTTTTGTGAATTTGGTCATCTGGAGCACAGCGCGGATATTATCCTCGACCGATAGTTTTCGGAAAACAGAAGCCTCTTGCGCTAAGTAGCCGATACCACGTTGTGCACGTTTATATACCGGGTCATTGGTAATGTCAACGTCGTCCAGGAAGATGCTTCCTTCGTTAGGTTTAATCAGACCTACTGTCATATAGAAGGAGGTCGTTTTACCCGCCCCATTGGGCCCAAGAAGGCCAACAATCTCGCCTTGATTGACCTCGATTGATACGCCATCGACAACTGTTCTTGATTTATATTTTTTTACTAAATCCTTTGTCCAAAGTTTCATATATATAGGAGTGTTTTAATTATGATAAATAATTCGCATTGCTAGGGAGTTTAAACAACCCCCTGTTTAAGCAGTTCGTGGATATGTATAATTCCCACATATTGGTTATCGTGTGTCACGAGTAATTGAGTGATTTTATTATCCTCCATAACCTTATGTGCGTTGACCGCCATCTCTTGCGAGTCGATTGATTTGGGGTTAGGTGACATAATTATTTCAGCCGTAGCCGTTTGTAGGTCGCATTTTTTCATCAACATTCTACGGAGGTCGCCATCAGTGACAATTCCCACAAGTTTATTCTCACTATCGACCACAGCTGTAGCGCCGAGCCTTTTCGTGGAGATTTCAATAATAACTTTATCGAGCGAATCAGTTTCCAACACTTTGGGCAGCTGCTCGTCGAACATAATATCGGACACTCTGGTATAAAGTTTTTTACCCAGCGCCCCTCCTGGATGAAATCGTGCAAAATCAGCCGTAGAAAATCCACGTAGTTTGAGCAGCGACATAGCCAACGCATCACCCATAACAAGTTGCGCCGTAGTGCTGGAAGTCGGAGCAAGGTTATTTGGGCAAGCCTCCTGCTCTACTGTAGTATTAATAACGAAGTCAGAGTTGAGTGCCAAAAAAGAATTTAGGTTGCCTACCATACCGATAACTTTGTTACCCATTTTTTTGATGAACGGTATAAGCACCTGTATTTCGGGCGAGCTACCGCTTTTGGAAATGCACATTACTATATCGTTGGGTTGGATAATCCCTAGGTCACCGTGTATGGCGTCAGCAGCGTGCAAAAAGATGGCAGGTGTACCCGTAGAGTTCATCGTTGCGACAATCTTAGTGGCTATAATTGCACTTTTGCCAATTCCCGTAACAATCACCCTCGCCGCACTCTTATATATAGTGTCAACAATTAATGCAAAAGATTCATCAACGAATTCGGCCATTTGTTCAACAGCTTTGCACTCTTGCGCTATGGTATTTCTAGCAAATTCAATTATTTGCTGGTTATGATTTGTCATAAAGTTTTTATATAAATGAAATAATTTTAGCACAAAGTTAGTTTGTTTTAGAAAAAAACCCTACCTTTAAGTTAGAAAAGTAATAAAAAAAGTAAAAAAGCTGTTATTACTGTATAGCAATGACAAACAAAAACAACACAAAACACCAATTCGACCTACACAAAGGGCTCAAAAAACATTTTGGCTTCAACGGTTTTAAAATGAACCAAGAAGCAATTATTGAAAACCTTTTAGCAGGTAACGACACCTTCGTCCTTATGCCAACAGGGGGCGGTAAATCCCTGTGCTACCAACTACCAGCTATGATGATGGAGGGGGTGGCAGTTATTATTTCTCCTCTGATTGCGCTGATGAAAAATCAGGTCGACGCGATGAGAGCATTCTCAATGCAAGAAGGCGTAGCGCACTTCCTTAATAGCTCGCAATCAAAAAGCGCTTCCCAAAAAGTTCGAGACGACGTATTGAACGGAGTTACTAAACTACTCTACTTCGCACCTGAATCGCTTACCAAAGAAGAAAATGTGGAAATGCTCCGAAAAGTAAAAGTATCTTTCTTTGCTATTGACGAAGCACACTGTATCTCAGAATGGGGACACGATTTTAGACCAGAATATAGACGAATAAGACCTATAATATCCGAAATTGGACAAGCTCCGCTTATTGCCCTTACGGCTACGGCTACACCTAAAGTCCAACTTGATATCCAAAAAAACCTAGGTATGACTGATGCTTTTATTTTTAAATCATCTTTCAATAGACCAAACCTTTTTTACCAAGTAAGACCTAAAATTAACGCCACTAAAGAAATCATTAGATATATTAAAGCTAATGAAGGCAAAAGTGGTATCATATACTGCCTCTCACGCAAAAAAGTCGAAGAACTTGCCGAACTACTCGTTGTTAACGATATTAAAGCACTACCCTATCACGCTGGTATTGACGCGGCTACTAGAGCCGATAATCAAGATAGATTCCTTATGGAAAAATCAGACGTTATTGTAGCTACTATTGCCTTCGGTATGGGTATCGATAAACCTGACGTCAGATACGTGATTCATTACGACATTCCTAAATCGCTCGAAGGATACTACCAAGAAACTGGACGCGCAGGAAGAGACGGAGGAGAAGGCGAATGTATTACGTTCTATAGCCATAAAGACATTCAGAAACTTGAGAAATTTATGCAAGGAAAACCTGTCGCCGAACAAGAAATTGGACGACTACTCCTTGACGAAACTGTATCATACGCCGAAAGCTCTACCTGTAGACGAAAAACTCTGCTACACTATTTTGGCGAAAAATATTCTACCCAAGACTGCGGCGCCTGCGACAATTGCGCTGACCCGCTTAACCCCGTAGAAGCAACGCAAGAAACACTCACCGCGCTGAAAACCATTGCTTCGGTAGGTGCGCAATTCAAAACTGACCATATTGTCGACATAATTATTGGCAAAAACAATAATATCCTAAAATCATACAACCACGATAAACTAGAAATGTTTGCTGCGGGGATTGACGAAAAACCTTCGTTCTGGGGAGCTGTTATTCGTAACGCTCTTATTAATGGACTGCTACACAAAGACATTGAGAACTACGGCTCGATTAGCATTACCAAAGAGGGCGAAAAATTCATCAAACAACCGATACCTACTACGATTACACTAGATAGGGAATTCAAAAATGAAACGCTCGACGACACTATGCCACAACGAGCAAATACCTCGGCAACAGACTTAGTCTTATTCAGGTTACTGAAAAATCTGCTTGCGGATATCAGTCGAAAAATAAATCTGCCTCCATTCGTTATATTCCAGGACCCTTCGTTGGAGGATATGGCCATACAATACCCCACTACAATCCAGGAAATGCAAAACATAACTGGCGTAGGAGCGGGTAAAGCGGCGAGATATGGTAAATATTTCATTGACTTGATTCAGAAGTACGTTCAGGAAAATAATATTATCCGACCACAGGATATGGTAGTGAAGAGTGTGGCAAATAAGTCGCTCAATAAAGTATATATAATACAAAATATCGACCGCAAAACACCCCTTGAGGACATTGCGGACGCCAAAAACATGACTATGATGGAGTTGATGGACGAACTAGAGACCATTGTCGGTTCGGGCACCAAGCTAAACCTTGATTACTATCTCTACGACATCATTGATGAGGACAAAGTCGACGATATTATGGATTACTTCCAGAATGACACAGAGACAGATTCGCTTGACCACGCCGAAGAGGAATTAGGTGGTGAATATTCTCCGGAAGAGATACGGTTAGTCAGGATTAAGTTTTTGAGCGACATAGGCAATTAAGATATAATTCAAAGCAATTAATTGTGAAACAAATTTTTATCTGTAAAATTTTGTTAGTTATTATTTTTTGTTTATCTTTGCACCACGTTGAAAAAAACAATGGCGAGGTAGCTCAGCTGGTTAGAGCGCATGATTCATAATCATGAGGTCGGGGGTTCAAGTCCCCCTCTCGCTACACATTGAACATCAAGGACTTAC
>CAMQUV010000058.1 GCA_947037995.1 uncultured Rikenellaceae bacterium | reverse complement strand
TTTCTGTACAGGTTTGGGTGCGAATTTTTCGTATCTCTTAGTGAAGTTCATTGCGCTTCGGACGATTGTTCTAGACACTGGCGTTGAGCCAAATCTTTCCATTCCCTCGTTTTGTTTCGATAAGTTGAGTTCTGTTTCAGACACTGAGCGCGCTTTTTTAGACAGCCATAGTGTAGCAATCATAATAAGTCCCGCGGCTAGTAGATACAGGAAGTTGACTTGAACTTTGGATGCTAGTGCTCCCATTTTGAGCGTTTCGAGGTCTCCGCCACCTGCAACGTGAGCCGAGGCAATATCGTACGAGCTTAGTCCAGCCATCGACACTCCGATAAAGTTGACAAGGTCGTTACCTGCGAATGCCAGTGCGAGCGAGAAAGTACCTGCTAGTACCGTAATTTTGAGTATGTTGATTTTGAACAATTTTTGGAGTAGTCCCATAACAAAGGTCCAGAAAACAAATGAGCCACCAATAAGCGTCATTGTGTTCGTGTTCATAAATAACTTCATATTTTCAGATAGTACCGTAGTGTCTTTAAGTCCTTTGAACACAGCGAAGTATGTAATAGCTGTAAAGGCGAATCCACACCATAGTGCGCCAAAGTTTTTATAAGCTTTGATATATGAGAAGCTGAAAATCATTCTTGAGAAGAACATAACAAACGCCCCAACGGTGAATGCGAGTACTACGGAGAGCAGTATTCCTGAGATAATTGTGAGAGCTTTGCCTGCGTTAATGTATTCAGTAAGTGAATCAGGTCCTGTTGCGTCCCAGATATTTACAGCGGCAACAGCTACGGCCGAGCCTAGTAGTTCGAATACAAGCGATACAGTAGTTGATGTCGGTAGTCCGAATGTGTTAAACATATCAAGTAGAATAACATCGGTAAACATAACTGCAAGAAACAGCATCATTATATCGTTAAAGTTGAACTGTTCGGGAAAAAACACTCCGCTTCGTGCGACTTCCATCATACCGCTAGAGAACACTGAGCCGAGGATAATTCCAATGGAAGCCACAATCATAATAACGTGTCTCGGCGCAGCTTTGGAGCCAATCGCTGAGTTAAGGAAGTTGGTAGCATCGTTTGATACACCTACTATGAGGTCTGACACTGCGAGTGCCATAAGTATTGTAAGTATAATAATGTAAAAGCTGTCCATATTTTGATTAGTTAGGTTTAAATATTTAAGATTAAATGATATATTTTTATAGTAGTGCGAGTGCTTTACGGATAATATCTTCGGTCGAGATATCTGGTTGATTTTTGAGTAATTTCTGCACAGTTTTTTCGGTTACATTTTTATTGAATCCGAGTATTGTGAGGGCTTCGACAGCTTCGTTAGCGTTATGATTATTTTGGTTTAGGTTATTTAGGTCGTAATCATTTTCGTCGGCAATAGCAAGGACTTTAGATTTGAGTTCGAGCACTGCTCTTTCGGCAGTTTTGGGTCCAATGCCTTTAGTTTTGACAATTTGTTGAGTATTGCCGGTAGCAATAAGGTTAGCGAGTTCGTTAGCTTTATACGTGCTAAGCATAATACGCGCAGTATTAGAGCCAATTCCCGAGACTGAGGTAAGGAGTTTAAACATTTCGCGTTCATTTTTGGTAGCGAATCCGTACAGGGTCTGTGAGTAGTCGATAGAGTTTATTACAAGCACTGTAAAGAGTTTTGTTTCTTTGAGTGCAGTAATAGCTTCGGCTGTATTTAGGCTAATATTAATAAAGAAACCCACTCCCGCCGCTTCGATAGTTGCTGTGGTCGGAGTGAGTTCCGTTATATATCCTTTGATATAGTCGTACATTATTTTTTATCTTTTTCGAGTTGAGCTTTGTATCTATTGTTTAGCTCAGAAATAATATCGTTAGTGATATCAAGTTTAGGGTCTGCAATGATAACAGGAGTTCCAGCTTGGGTTTGGATAATCATACTATAATTATGAATTGCGTTATATTCTTCGATATACCCTTTGACTGCAGCAGAGATTTCGGCTCCCATAAGTCCCTCTTCTTTGGCAAGTTCGGCGAGTTTTTTATCGCGGTATTGCATAGTATTTTGTTGTTTTTTCTGAAGAGCTTCCATTTTCGATTCCACTTGGTATCTAGTAAGTGAGCCTTTTTGGTATTTTTGTTCAAGCGCGCGCCCTTCGTTTTCAATTGCTCTACCTTTGCTCAGTAGTTCTTTTTGGATTTTCTGGCTTTTTTTGGTGAATTGGTCGTTAAAATCAATAAACATACCGTAGTTGTTCATAAGCGAGTCCATTCTAATAAATGCAATTTTGCCGTTGTAGTTTACCGTAGTAGCAGTGGCCGTAGTGTCGGCAGTGGCTTTGGTGTCGTTGGCGTTAGTTCCTTGGTTACAGCTGAATAGTGTAGTTGATGTTAGGGCGATTGTTACTAGTAGAGTTAGTTTTTTCATAATTGGTTGTATAATTATTGTTCCGTTTTTTGTTGTTGCGGGTTGTTTTTATTGTATATTTGTGCAAAGATAGAAATAAAAATTAAATAAACAAGCGGTATGATTCGCAACAATAACTTAACTATGACAAGACTTTTTTTCACCACTTTAACTGTCTGTGTTACGGCAGTTTTAGCATCCTCGTGTGGTGCAAACTCTACGACTTATAACTTAGCTGATTATGGCGTCTCACCACTAAGTGGCGATAATACTGCGCGAATGGCACACGTAGTGGACTCTATTGTTGAGCTATCTGAGGGGCAGCCAATTGTACTGAAACTCCAAAACGGGGTTTTTAATTTCCACCCCAGCACTGACGTTCAACGTGACTTGTACATTTCAAATCACGACCAAAATAACCCCAAAAACCTAGCCCTTTTGCTCGAAAATGCTCAAAATGTCACCTTCGATGGCGATGGGGCGCAACTCGTATTTCACGGTGTTATGCTGCCCGTGGCGCTTATTAATACCACTAATTGCACGGTCAAAAATCTTACGGTCGACTTCGAAAAACCGCATATCGCTCAGATTGAAATAATCAAAAATGATACTATTAATAGAGAAATTACATATAAAGTAGAACCCTGGGTGGACTACTATATTAAAGATGGCATTTTTTGTCATAAAGGTGAGGGATGGGATATAGATGTGCAAAATGCTATGGCATTTGATGGTGACACACGAAGAATTATCTATAAAACTAGCGATATATGGGTCGGTCGCAAAGACAGTGAAATCGTTGGAGAGCGCCTTGTTAAAGCAAAATGGGACGACAAAAGACTTACCCAAGGGGCTCGACTAGCTCTTAGGTCGTGGCGCAGACCTGCTCCAGGAGTGTTTGTCGCAAATGCTAAAAATACTGTAATCAACAATGTCACTGTGCATTATGCCGATGGAATGGGGCTGCTGGCGCAAATGTGCGAAAATATTACTCTGGACAAATTTTCTGTAAAACTCAAAGGTGACAGCGACCCGAGGTACTTTACTACGCAGGCCGATGCAACGCACTTTTCGGGATGCAAAGGGGTGATTAAATCTGTGAATGGATTTTATGAAGCAATGATGGATGATGCTATTAATGTTCACGGAACTTATCTCAAGGTCACAAAAAGAATTGACGATTATACGCTCCAAGCACAGTATCAACACCCGCAAACTTATGGTTTTATGTGGGGTGAAAAGGGCGATAAAGTGCAGTTTGTGAGTGCCGAAACAATGGAAATCGTTGGGCAACAAAATTCCATAGTGAGTATATCTCCCGAGCGCGAAACGCACGGACAGAAGGATTTTGTGATTAAGTTTAAATATGCACTTGACGAAAATATTAATGAGAAAACTACTGTTGGGATTGAAAACCTAACGTGGACCCCCGAAGTGTTGTTTGCCGATAACGTTGTTCGCAACAATCGTGCGCGAGGAGCTCTGTTTAGTACGCCTAAGGAAACTATTGTTGAGCGAAATCTTTTTGACCATACCTCTGGGTGCGCTATATTGCTATGTGGCGATGCTAATGGGTGGTTTGAAACTGGGGCGTGCAAAAATGTTGTTATACGTAATAATAAGTTCGTTAATGCACTGACTAATATGTTCCAATTTACGAATGGAATTATATCTATTTATCCCGAAATTCCCAATTTGAAGCAGCAGAAAAAATATTTTCACGGTGGGGCAGAGGGGGCGATTTCTATTACGGACAACCATTTTATCACATTCGATATGCCCATTTTGTATGCCAAAAGTGTTGATGGTATCGACTTTAAACGCAATAAAGTGACCATTAGTAATGACTTTAAACCATTTCATACTATCCGCAAACGATTTCTGTTTGAGAGAGCTGCGAATGTTGTTATCGAGGGTAACGATATTCCCGATTTTTTGCCCAGTAGGGATGTTGAGTATCGAAATTAAGTCGTATATCTCACTATAAACTAGAACTAATTACATAATACCTTAAATTAATGAAAAAAATCTATCTTCTTGTCGTGGCAATGTTTGCTATGTTTTCTTGTAGCGGAGAGCCCGACCCAGTATCAATTATCCCACAACCTCATATTGTTATTGAGGGGAAGGGTAGTTACCAACTGCCAAATAACCCTGTAATTGCGGTCTCTTCGGATGAGCTTATCCCTGCAGGCGAGCTTCTTGCGCTGAAAATTGGCGGCGAAGTTATCAAGTCCACTGAGGGCGATGTTGTTATTACTATCAACCAAAATCCTGCCAAAAAAGGCGCCTATTTATTAGATATTGACGATAATGGTGTTGCGATTGTGGTTTCAAATTACCAAGGAGCCGCAACTGCTGTTGCTTCGGTTATGCAACTGCTACCGGTCGAGCCAACTAATCGTGCGCTACCTTTCGTTAGTATCGAAGATGAGCCTAGATTTGACTATCGCGGATTGATGCTTGATGTTTCAAGACACTTTTATAGTGTGGAAGAGGTCAAAAAAATGCTTGATTACCTTCATATGTACAAGCTGAATAAGTTTCATTGGCATATTACTGATGACCAAGGATGGCGCATTGAAATCAAAAAATATCCGCTTCTTACGGAGAAAGGTGCTTGGCGTAAGCTGAACGGCCACGACCGTGAGTGTGCCAAAAGAGCTGAGTTGGAAAATAACCCAGATTATGCAATCGACCCTAATAAAATGCGCATAAATGGAACCGATACGCTATATGGTGGGTTTTATACGCAAGAGGATGTTAAAGAAATCGTTGCGTATGCAACACAGCGCGGTATTGATGTGATGCCCGAGATTGATATGCCGGGACATTTCTTGGCTGCGGTTACTAATTATCCTTTCGTTGCGTGTGAAGGTTCGGTTGGTTGGGGCGAGATGTTCTCATCGCCAGTGTGTGCAGGAAGCGACCAAGCCATTGAGTTTTGTAAGGATGTTTATGCTGAGATTTTCGAATTATTCCCTTATGAATATGTGCACCTTGGTGCGGATGAGGTCGAGAAAACAAACTGGAAACAGTGTAAGGATTGTGCCAAACGTATGCGCGATAATAGGCTCAAAACTCCAGAAAGTCTGCAGGCTTGGTTTGTTAAGGATATGGAGAAATTCTTTAATGCTAACGGGCGCAAACTGGTTGGCTGGGATGAAATACTTGAGGGCGGATTGTCCGAAACTGCAACAATTATGTGGTGGAGAAGTTGGGCCAAAGATGCTGTTCACGTGGCTACGGCTCAAGGGAATGAAGCGATTATGACGCCGAACTTCGTTTGTTACTTCGACTATATGCAGGATGTAAACTCGCTCAAAAACCTCTATAATTACGACCCGACGGGCAACGATTTTACGCCCGAGCAACAGAAGTTGATTCAGGGAGTTCAAGGGAATGTTTGGTGTGAATACATACCGTCGTTCGATAGGCTGGAGTATATGACTATGCCTCGTATTCTTGCTCTTGCCGAAGTGGGATGGTCGGCTCTTGATAGTAAAAGTTGGACTGATTTCTTGGAGCGTGTGCCAGCACAGCTAGGTCGCCTTGATAAAATGAGTGTTAATTATCGTGTGCCTGATTTGATGGGATTCTATAAATCAAATGTTTTTATTGATACGGCTGTAATCGATGTGAAATCTGTTGCCAAGGGCACTCGAATTCACTACACTACGGATGGGGTAGTGCCTACGATAAATTCACCGAGATATACCAAACCTATCACTGTGACTGAAACTACCGAGTTTCAATTTGCAACGTTTCGCCCTGATGGCACGCGCTCGGATGTGTCGACCACTGTTTATACAAAACAGACACCGATTGCTTCGGTCAAACCTGATGGTGCGTTGAAAAATGGATTGAAAGCAATGTGGTACAACTATCGTGGAGGCAAATGTTCTGAAATAACGGGAGCCAAACTTTTCGGGGAATATACAGTTTCTGCTGTTGCTATTCCTGAAAAAGTAAGCGGTAATATCGGTTTGGATATCACGGGATATATAAATGTGCCTGCGGATGGTATTTATACGTTTTCGTTGCTCTCTGACGATGGCTCGCAGTTGTATGTTTCGGGAGCGGAGGTTGTGAACAATGACGGCCCCCACGCACCTCGTGAAGTTATAGGACAAGTGGCGCTCGCCAAAGGGTTGCACCCATTAAGAGTTTTGTATTTTGACCATAATGGTGGGCAATTGCAATTGCAGCTAGTGGAAAAAGATGGTACATATATTTCTATACCTGAGAATTGGTATAAACATTAATACACTTTTTTAATACTATATTAAAGGTTGACTTATCATAATTATGGTGGGTCAACCTTTTTTTGAATAGATGGTTTTGCTGTTAAGTCTCTTTGTTCTTATTTTCGAACCTACACAACCACCACCCAAGGAGCCACCGGCACACACACCATCGCCACG
>CAMQUV010000057.1 GCA_947037995.1 uncultured Rikenellaceae bacterium | reverse complement strand
GGTTGTTTTGACTATACACATACCAGTAGGTGAGTCATACGTTATACCGTTAGATGGTATTAGTAACTGCTCGTCGGTTACAACTGTATTACTAAATAATCTCCAGAATGGAGCGACAGAGATGTTTTAACTGCTCGTCCGTAATAATGTATTGCGGCATCACATAAACCAACTTCCCAAATGGACGTATCCACACCCCTCGTTCAACAGCCTTTGTCGTAATTTCCGCCATATTCACAGGCTCTTTCATCTCAACAACTCCAATCGCTCCCAGCACCCTAACATCTTGCACATTGGGGTTAGTGCGCGCCTTTTCAAGCTCTTCTGTAAGTATATTTTCAATTTCGACGATACGTTTTTGAACAGGATTTTGAGTGAAAATATTGAGTGATGCAAGCGCTACAGCACAAGCAAGAGGGTTACCCATAAATGTGGGTCCGTGCATTAGTGAGGTGTCGATTTTTAGCGCCACTTCTGAGCTACACAGCACCGCTGCGAGGGTCATATACCCTCCTGTGAGAGCTTTGCCAACACACATTATATCGGGTTGAATTGCGGCGTGTTCGACCGCAAAAAGTTTCCCTGTGCGATAGAACCCAGTTGCTATTTCGTCAGCAATAAGTAGCACCCCATATTTGTCGCAAAGCTTGCGAGCAAGTTTCAGATACTGCGGATTGTAGATATGCATTCCTCCCGCCCCCTGCACGATTGGCTCGACAATAAAGGCAACGAGTGTATCAGCGTGTTGTTCGAACAGCGCGATTAGCGAGGTGGCATCAATATTATTATCATCCCATTTCTGGTGAAAAGTAGTAGTCGGTTTTGGCGCAAATATTTGTTGATTAAGCCTTCCATTCCACAGAGTGTGCATCCCCCCCTGCGGGTCACAAACGCTCATACAGTGCCAAGTATCTCCGTGATACCCACCCATTGGCGTCATAAATTTAGTGCGCTGGGGCTGCCCGATGCAGTGTTGATATTGTAGCGCCATTTTGAGTGCAACCTCAACCGAGACCGAGCCACTGTCAGCCAAAAAAACGTGTTGCAGGTTTTCGGGCGACAGTTCAACAAGTTTTTGGGCTAACTCAATAGCCGGTTTATGCGTCAGCCCCCCAAACATAACGTGAGCCATTTTCTGACATTGTTGATTTATCGCTTCGTTAAGAATTGGGTTATTATACCCGTGCACCGTAGACCACCAAGAGCTCATCCCATCTATGAGTTTCTCGCCACTATCAAGTTGAATATACACACCATCAGCACTCTCCACCAAATATGTTTTAGTAGGGTTTTTAATCGACGTATATGGGTGCCAGAGGTGTTCTTTATCGTATTCTATGTAATCCATTATTCTAATTAGGTATATATGGGACTTTTGTATGTTTTTGTATATTTATTTTTCCGTCAGGTATTTTTCAGACACTACAACTTTAATAGCTCTTTCAATAATTTTGAAGTCAAAACCAGACTGCCCTAATATTTCGCCATCAAGTTCGAGTGATATGGGCGGATGTGCTTTAATAATTATATGTTCGGCTCGGTGGTGCGTCACCTTGGGTATTTTATAGATTGAGTCGTCATAGATTCGGTACCAATGCCTAATAAACATCATCAAACGGTTCATTTTCGGTATAATAGTAATATCAAACAATCCATCATCGGGCACAGCGAGCGGAGTCTGCGATAGCCCTCCACCTGTGTATTTATTAATGGCAATAGTGGCAGTAAATAGTTTACCTTCAAAGATTTTCACTCCGTCGGCTTCAATAATCACCGATTTACATTTATAGAGCACCGCTTGTTTTAGGGCACTAATCACGTATAGCCATTTTCCAAAGTAGCGGCCTTTTTGGTGCAACCTATTGAACCCCCTACACACTTCGGCATCATAGGCAACCCCACCAACGTTTGCAAGGTATCTTGTCTGCGGCACACGAGTTTCGTGATATGTCACCTTGCCAATGTCTTGTAGGAACGAGTGCTCATCGACAATCGCTTTAACAGCCTCGGGGTAAGTAGTAGGTATGCCGAACATTCTAATCCAGTCATTACCCGTACCAACCGCCACAACAGAGAGTAGTACCTCTTTAGGTAGCACATCTGATTGCAACATTAGTCCGTGAACAGTTTCGTGGATTGTTCCATCACCCCCAATAATTATAATTTTACGGTAACCTCGATTTAGGGCAGTAACAGTTATTTCGGTAGCGTGAAATTTTCTTTCGGTAAACATTGCGTCGAATGGTACCCCAGCGCCAAATAGGTGTGAACTAATTGCGGGCCAGTCTCTTAGACCACGTCCATGGCCCGCCACAGGATTGACAATAGCCAACCATCTGGTAGAAATTTCGTTGTTTTGTGTAGGTGTATTCATAGACATTAAGGGTGTAAAGATAAACTAAAAAGAATAAATTTTATGTGCATAAAGGTGTTTATTATATAATAATTAGAATAATTGTTGCGTTATCATACCAAAGAGTGTTCCAAACTCCCCTTTCCGCGCCACAGGGTGCCCCGGGATAAAGCAAAGCTGGCGCACCAATTTCTTTGAAATACACTTACCACCGGTAACATATTCGGGTAGTGAAGTCACAGTACGTTTGGGTTTTTATTAACCCTGTGGGTTTGGTGCGTACGTGGCTTTGCTACCTTTTTTTGCGCCTAACCCCTTGCCCCCAAAACTTTTATCACCCAAAAGCACACATTTTTTTGCTCTTGGATTATTTTTTTCTTACCTTTGCCCCCTGCAAATACACTTTTTGCAACAAAACACTTTATTCACAACAAAAACACAAACAAAATGAATCGTTACGAAACCGTTTTCATTGCTAGCTCTGTTCTCAACGAAACTCAACTCGCTGAACTTTTTAGCAAATTCCAAGGCGTTATCGCTGAAAACGGCGGGACTGTTGAATTCTCCGAACAATGGGGACTCAAAAAACTCGCCTACCCAATCCAAAAAAAATCTACTGGATTCTACTTCCTACTAGAATTTACTGCCGAATCTGGGGAAATTGTTAATAAACTCGAAACTGCTTACCGTCGCGACGAAAGCATTATTAGATTCCTTACTTTCTCACTCGATAAACACGCTACCGCGTGGGCGCAAAGAAGAAGAGACAAAATCAATAACAAAGCTAACGAACAATAATATATATCACTATGAGCACACAACCTAATCAACTTAGATACCTAAACCCAGTGTCGGTAGATGTGAAAAAGAAAAAATATTGCCGATTCAAAAAATCGGGTATCAAATATATTGACTACAAAGACGCAGAATTCCTTATCAAATTCCTTAACGAACAAGGAAAAATCCTTCCGAGACGTATCACTGGTACTTCTCAAAAATTCCAGAAAAAAGTCGCGCAAGCAATCAAAAGAGCTAGACACCTAGCACTACTTCCTTACGTTACAGACCTTATGAAGTAATCCGTACTACGGAAACTAAATAACACTTTTTTCTTTTCAAATAATTATAATAACCAATACAATAATGGAAATCATACTTAAAAAAGATGTTGACACTCTTGGCCACAAAGACCAAATCGTTAATGTTAAACCAGGGTACGCTAACAACTTCCTTATACCACAAGGTGTAGCCAAAGCCGCTACCGAATCAGCTAAAAAAATGCTGGCCGAAGATATCAAACAACAAGCCCACAAAGAAGCCAAAAGAACTAACGATGCTAATACTGTTGCTACGAAAATCAACAATATGACCATCTCTATTGCGGCTAAAGCTAACGAATCTGGCAAAATCTTTGGTACTATTACTGCTGCTGATGTTGCGGCTCAAATAGCTAAACAAGGTGTCGAAATCGATAAAAAAGATATCAAAATCGAAAATATTAAACAAATCGGCGAACATAAAGCCTCTGTTAAAATTTATCGCACTATCGTCGCAGAACCTACTATCATTGTTACTGCTGCCGAATAAACCCAACTCACAAGTAACATTGTAAATACTATCCTAACACTTTAATACGTGTTAGGATTTTTTTTTGCTATATTTGTATCAGAAAATATCATACCATATAATATGCAACAAATTAATCTAAAGGAAATTATTGAAGATAAAAATCCTAAACTGGCGAAACTCTTACCCAACTTTATTGTGAACTGGGTCGGACGAATCATTGAAGTGAAAAGACTTAACTATATACTCCTGAACTTCTCGCACCTAAACCCATACCAATTTATTCAAGAATCACTCAACTATATGAATGTCAAATTCAAACTCCATAATGTAGAGAATATTCCCCAAAATAAAAAAATCCTGTTCGCCTCAAACCACCCACTAGGTGGACTCGACGGTATGACACTCGCTCTTGCACTGCACGAAACAACACAAAATGATGTCAAATTCGTAGTCAATGACATTCTAATGAACGTCAAACCACTAGAGCCAATATTCGTACCCGTAAATAAACACGGAAAACAAGCAAACGAATATATTAAACAACATAGCAACGCCTATGAAGGCGATAACCACGTTATTACATTCCCCGCAGGACTCTGCTCCAGAATTATCAAAGGCGAAATCCAAGACACTCCCTGGAAAACAAACTTCATAGCCAAAGCCAAACAGTACAATAGAACTATCGTCCCAATATATACCGACGGCGCAAACTCAAAAACATTCTATCGAATAGCACTTTGGCGCAAAAAATTGGGCGTAAAAGCAAACCTAGAAATGATACTGCTTCCCAAAGAAATGTTTAAACAAAATAATAAAACTATCACAATATATATTGGTAAACCAATCGAAATAGACCAAACCAAAACCACGAAGGAATGGTGCGAAATTGTACGCAAAGCCTGCTACGATATGCAACCATAACTCATTATAGCTTAAACGCTCGCACGATAAAAACTAATATACACGCACCAATATAACACTCTACAATAATGGAAATCATCGAAAAATACTTCCCCGACCTAAAACCACTACAACGCCACCAATTTACCAAAATGCTCGAGGTGTACCAAGAGTGGAATGCGCAAATCAACGTGATATCTCGAAAAGATATGGATAACTTCTATCTTCACCACTGCCTACATAGCCTCGCTATCGCAAAACTCGATATAATCCGCCCAGGCGAATCTGTAATCGACGTAGGATGCGGAGGTGGATTCCCTGTGATTCCACTCGCTGTATTGATGCCCGATGTCCATTTTACTGCCGTTGACTCGATTGGGAAGAAAATCAAAGTCGTAGACGCCGTAATTGAAGCTCTCGGGATAAAGAACGTAACTACACACAACGGACGAATAGAGGGCGTTCCAGGGCAATACGACTGGGTCATTTCGCGCGCTGTTACAGACCTGAAAACTTTTGTTGGATGGACTTGGAAAAAGACTACTAATGGAATCCTTTATCTCAAGGGTGGCGATGTGCAACAAGAAATTGCTGACGCCCGAAGACGCACCACCGTCCATAACCTTGACAAATGGTTTGAAGAAGATTTCTTTGAAACAAAACACCTATTGCATTTACAAAAACGCTAGTAAAGAATAAATATCACCCTACCATAAATCCAATTTATCATTTGTTACGTCTAGTAATAAAGTACACAACAGTACATCATTTAACCTAATACAACAAAAAATGAAAACAAAACTACTACCAGTAATCATTCTAAGTCTACTGGTCTGTTCGTGCGAGCAATCCAAAAAAGACGTTATCGATGCGCAACTCATTCATTTCCAACTAAATGACAATGAGGAAAATGAAATTAAACTCGATATAACGGAGGTGCAATTAGAGCTAAAGGGCAATGATTTTATAACTTACGTAACGCAGGTAGCGAAAATAGACGATAAAATTTATATTTTAGACCCTATGACACCAAACACCTTTATGTCAGTTTATAGCGACCAAGGAAAATTCCTCGAAAGTTTTGGACACAAGGGCCGAGGGCGCGGAGAGCTTTTTCAAGCTTGTTCATTTATGGTGGATGATAGCACGATAAACTTGAGTGAAATGAACGTAGAGAAGCTTGTTACCTACTCTCTTAACACACATAAATTCCTGTATTCGACAGATATACCGTTTACATTAACTCAAATTATAGAGATAAATGATAATGAGTTACTCGCGCCGAAGCCGCTGAATAATAATTTTGAAGCAGATATGGCAGACTGCCGTTTCGTTATTGTTGATAAGAAAACGTATAGACCAACAAAGGGTGTACTGAAGGAGATAGCACGTACACACGTTGGAAAAGCACTATCTCCTTGGGCGTATAAAGTTGATGATAGTATTCATTTTGCAGACAATTTCCGCCCATACATATACACATTGGATAACGGCAGCGAAAAGGCGGTTTACAGATTGCAGTATGGTGATTTTGAGTTCCCACCAGTAGAATTAATCGAAAATAAGGATTATTACAACTCTATTATTAAGACTGATTACATACATATACAGTCGTATGGGATTTATGAGACTACAAAAACTCTCCTCGCTAGTTTTACAGCTGGTGATGATGAATACATCGCTCTATATGATAAGGCGAGTGGCAAATCAAGTCTGCTAAAGAATAAGGAGTTTGAAGATGCCATAGGTTATAAAGTTTCCCATTTTTCAAATAGTACGGAAAATATGATTGTGGGGGTAGTGGAAAATGAGCAGAGCAACCCGACACTAATATTCATCAAGTAATATGTATGTGAAGTAATATGTTTATGCCAATTACATCACTGTTAACAGCGTTTACACACTTTGTGCGAACGCTCACTCCATCATAGTGCAAAGTTCGGAAATTTGTGGCACTAATAATTAAACCGAACATAAATATTGGGGACTTATAATTCGACATATAACCAAGCTGGACACACTAAATACTAT
>CAMQUV010000056.1 GCA_947037995.1 uncultured Rikenellaceae bacterium | reverse complement strand
GGAACTATATCGCCCCTGTCAACTACCACAAACTTTGCCCCCGAAACCAACGCTCCAGGTGCATAAATATTAGCATCGTGTGTTGCTCCACGCAATGCAAAAAAAAGACCACCCGCAACGCGACTGTCTGTTGTGACAATCCCCCCACACTCCAAATAAATACCATACAACTCCCCTATCCCTATATATCGTTCTATTGACATCCTACTTTACAGTTTTACATTCGTTTATACTCGTTTTTTATAATTATTAACAAAGATAAGCAAAAAAATAGTTAGATTTGTTCACCAAAATAAATTCATTGCCAAATTAATTATACCCCCTTAATGAGAATCCTTATACAACGCGTTAAACAAGCAAACGTAACTGTTGACCAAAAAATAATTAGCTCCATAAATACTGGTCTTATGGGACTTATTGGTGTCGAAAATGGCGACACACTCAGCGATATTGAATATGTTGTCCAAAAAGTTGCCAAACTTAGAATATTTGACGACCAACAAGGTGTTATGAATCTCGATGTTCAACAAGTTGATGGCGACCTACTTATGGTAAGCCAATTCACTCTGCTCGCCTCGACCAAAAAAGGCAACAGACCATCGTACATTCAAGCCGCCAAAGGCGAAGAAGGACTCGCGGCCTACAACAAATTTTGTGAACTCCTCGCCAAAGAAACCAATAAACCCGTCCAAAAAGGCGAGTTTGGAGCCAATATGCTCGTTGAACTTGTGAACGATGGACCCGTTACAATCTGGATTGATTCACGAAATAAATAGCCCCCTAATCACAAATAAATCTGCAAAAAGGGGGCCATACATATATTAAGTATTCCTAAAATTAGCGTAGGAACAGTAGTTCGCGATATTTAGGTAGTGTCCAACGTTCGTTATCAACGATAAGTTCGAGTTTGTCAACATAGTATCTAACTTCCTCAATCTCAGGCGCTACGTTATCGTGATAAGCGATAGCTTTTTCGCGTTCGGAGGTGATAACGTTAGCTGCTCTACGTGCCGCAACCATTTTATCGACGTGAAGTCTCACATTTCGGATATGGCTAGTAATCTTCATAATCAGCAGCATATCTCTTTCGCCAACATACTTAGCCTCTTCCGGGTTAGTGAATAGTTGGTTGATTTTATAGACTTTATCGAGCAAATCGGCTTCATAAGCACTAGCAACGGGTAGGATGTGATTCATAATTAAATCCCCAAGCACGCGTGCCTCGATTTGGATTTTCTTAGTGTACATTTCCCAGTTGACTTCGGCGCGCGCTTCGAGCTCACGTCTATTCATAACTCCCATAGTTTCAAACATTTCGAAAGTTTCAGGGTACAAATATCTATCGAAAATAAGCGGTACAGAGCTTTCGCAATCAAGGCCTCTTTCGGCTGCCTCTTCTTTCCACTCCTCGCTATATCCATTACCGTCGAATACAATCGGTTTTGACTCTATAACCAGCTCTTTAATCACCATAAAGACAGCTTTGTGCAACGCTACACCAGTAGCCGTTAATTTCTCAACCTTAGCATAAAACTCTTTAAGTTGCTGAGCCATAGCAGTATTAAGCACCGTAATTGCTCCGCCACAGTTAGCTGCAGAGCCCACCGCGCGGAATTCGAATCGGTTGCCTGTAAATGCAAACGGTGAGGTTCTATTTCTATCGGTATTGTCGATAAAAATCTCCGGTATTTGTTGCAGTCCTAGTTTGAACCCAGATTTATCATCTAATTTAATAACATCTTCGGTGTCACTATTTTCGATTTTATGGAACAGTGACGACAATTGTTCGCCCAAGAAAACAGAGATAATCGCCGGTGGCGCTTCGTTAGCACCTAGTCGATGGGCATTGGTAGCGCTGCTAATAATAGCTTTGAGCATACCATTATGTTTTTTGACCGCCATAATCGCGTTCACCATAAACGTGACAAACTGAAGGTTTCCGATGTCGGTTTTGGCTGGTGAGAACAGGTTTACGCCCGTGTCTGTGCCCAGCGACCAGTTATTGTGTTTGCCCGAGCCATTGATTCCTTTAAATGGTTTTTCGTGAAGCACAATTCGGAAATTATGTCTTCGTGAAATCTTACGCATAATACTCATTAAGAGCAGGTTATGGTCATTCGCAAGGTTAGCTTCTTCGTATATTGGGGCTAGTTCGAATTGTCCTGGAGCTACTTCATTATGTCTAGTTTTGGCCGGTATGCCAAGTTTCCAGCATTCGTACTCTAGTTCGCGCATAAACGCTGCGACTCTAGTAGGAATTGCACCGAAATAGTGGTCTTCGAGCTGTTGATTTTTGGCACTTTCGTGTCCCATCAGCGTTCTGCCAGTGAGCACAAGGTCAGGTCTCGCCGCCCAAAGTCCTTCGTCAATCAGGAAATATTCTTGTTCCCATCCCAAAAATGCCGTTATAGACTTAACCGTAGGGTCGAACAGTTGGCAAACTTTAGTTGCCTCTTTATTCACCGCATCGATAGATTTGAGTAGTGGTGTTTTGAAATCAAGCGCTTCGCCTGTATATGATATAAATATAGTTGGTATGCATAGTGTTCCGTCGACGATAAACGCCGGTGAGGTTGGGTCCCAGGCCGAGTATCCGCGTGCTTCGAACGTGCTGCGAGTTCCTCCATTAGGGAAGCTGGATGCGTCACCTTCTTGTTGCGACAGTAGTTTGGCGCTAAATTCTTCCATCAGTCCGCCTTGCGAGTCGTGCTCAACGAAGGCATCGTGTTTTTCGGCAGTTCCGCCTGTAAGGGGTTGAAACCAGTGGGTATAGTGGGTTGCGCCCATTTCCATTGCCCATTGTTTCATTCCGAGCGCTACTTCCGTGGCCAGTGACGGCGGAAGGATACTTCGGTGTTCCATCACTTCGACGAGTGCTTGGTAGGTTTTTTGTGGTAAGAATCTTACCATTTTTGCTTTGTTAAAGACATACTTCGCGAAATATTCGCTAGGTCGTTCTTTAGGTGCCTCGACGGGTACTGCTTTGCGAGCTATCGCTTGCTCTACCATTTTGAAACGTAGTTGTGCCATTTTGATTTTTTATTAAATTATGGTTACTTATTTAACATCAACATTCTCATTTTATCTGCGCTAGCATAAGAGTATATAGACATTGGTTGTTCTGAAAAGGGGCATTTACATAAAAAATATAAACGCCCCTTTCATTATTATTTGATTACTAGAATTTGTATCTAGTATCTTCAACTTGGATATTATCGACAAATCCTTGGTAAAGCATCATAAATGCCATTTGTTTACGTTGGGCTTCGATTCTTTCTTTTTCAATCATCGGGTCGCTAGGGTTCGACACTTGGCTAGTAACTAGCGCGGTGTAGACACCTTGGTATCCTGTAATAGGTTTAGAGTTTTCGTCAATTTTGAGTGCAGCGACTGCTCCGGCAAGTCCTGGTTCGTATCCAGCATCGCCAACAATATAGCTTTCAAATGTAACTGCATCTGCTTTTAGGTTTTGCTCAGGTGCGTTTTGTGCAATATTTTTGATAATTTGCTCAGTTTTAGCTTCTCTAACCAGTTGAACTTTGATTTGCGGTGCAACGGTAGCTAGTTGAGCGAAAGAATCTTCGTTAGCTCCTGTAAGAGCAGCCACGATAAAGCTATCACCAAACGACATAACATCAGAGATGCTATTATCATTAGCACCGTTATACGACCACGAAGCCAGTTCTCTAGAATCGTTGACTCCTTGTACTGACCTTTGGTTAGGGTAAATAGTAGCGCTACGTGCTATAAGTGAGCTATCAGTAACAGCTTTGCTATATCCTATTGCTTTATTATTAGCCGCAATAACGAATTCCGTAGCCTTAGCATAGGCCATATTTCTCGTAGTTGAGCTAGGCTCGATAGGGATAGACAATCTTGCGAGTTTGACTTTAGTTTTATTACCTATAGTATTAGTAACTCTAATAACGTGGATTTGCTGTGGAAGTGTAACCACTACAACATCATTAGATTTAGCGCTAATAAGTTCTTTTGAGAACTGTACAGGAAGTGTTTGCGGGTCAACCACGCCAAGTTTGCCTTCAGGGGTTTGCGTATCGAGCGAGTATTTCGCAGCAAGTTTCGCAAAGCTAGCACCTTTATACAGTGCATTTACGATACTATCCGCGAGTTTGGTTTGGTTAGTCATAAGTACAATTTGGCTAATCTCAATCGAGTCTCTCACCATTTTTTTGTCAGCAACTTTCGCCATCACATATTCAGTACCATTAAGCAATGGACCATAGATTTCGCTTTGATTTCCACCAAACGCATAGGCAGCAAGTTCGCCGCTAAGTTGGTCTTCAGCATAATATTTATCATCAGCATCGCCTTGCGTATTTGCTCTAGCGTAACCAGATGCATCTGGCGCTTTTTTCAGTTCAGCCGCAAGTGTGTTTGCTTGAGTTTCAGCATCTTTATAGTCCTGAGCAGAAGGTAGCGCGTCGAACGTCACATACGAGATAGTTCTCGATGGTTGCTCTTTAAACAGTGCTTTATTCGCATCATAGAATTTTTTGATTTGCTCCTCAGTAACATTCACAGTGCTGTCAGCGATAGAGGTGTAAGGTGTTGCGCTATAATTGATATTACTAGAAGTTGCTTGCAGTTGCGCCACAAAATTAGCTTCGAGGTCGGTAGTATAGGCCGCAGCGTTAGTAAGTGCTCTAAGATTCTCAACGCTCTCTTGGTCAGTGACTTCACCTTCTAGGTAGCTCCAGAATATGCTCATTTTGCCAGTTGGGTCTTGGTCAACGTTAGCCGCTACCGCTCTAAGATAATCTTGGCTAAAGTTCCCGGTTTGTGGGTCAACAAACATAGTAGCGAGCATTTGCGAATAGTATTTCCCTTCGAATAGTTGGGTAGTTATTTCGTTAGTGGTTTTGATACCCAGTTGTTCAAGCTGGGGCATAAGTGCGATTTTGCGAATAAACGACTCCCAGGCTTGCGCTTGGATTTGTGCTTTTTGCTCATCGGTTGAAGGTTGCTGCCCTTGTGTCATTTCGGCGACAGTATAGAGTTGGTCAACTTTCTGTTGGTAATCAGCAATTGAGATAGAGGTACCGTCAATTTCCCCAGCATTGTTGTTGGACATTAGGGTGCCACCGGAGCCAAGGAGGTCTCCGAGGAGGAATGCAACGAGTGCAAGTCCGATTACTAGTGCGACAATAACGCCGCCTTTTTCACGTAGTGTTTGAAGTGATGCCATATTAGGTGTTCAGATTCTTTATAGTTTATATTTTATTTGTAATTTCTTCGGTGTTGTATATCTTGCAAATATAGTAAAAAAAATGATATAAAAGTAGTTTGGGTTGTGTTTTTTGTGTGAAAAACTATAAAAGGTTAAAAATCTCATTATAGTATGCGAAAAACTCCCTATTATCAGAGTTGATAATAGGGAGTTTTAAATGCAGGACATCGATAAAGAGGTCAAACGTTATAATAAATATCGTTTATTTTCTTTTGTATCTAGTCATAAATTTGTCAACACGTCCAGCCGTATCTACAAGTTTTTGTTTACCAGTGTAGAAAGGGTGTGATGTGTTAGAGATTTCTACTTTATATAGTGGAAAGCTTTCTCCGTCGATTTCGATAGTTTCTTTAGTGTTGACAGTAGAGCGACACAGGAATACATTTTCGTTCGACATATCTTTGAATGCCACCACACGGTAGTTTTCAGGGTGAATACCTTGTTTCATCTTATATGTTGTTTATAATTTAAGTAATATTAGTAAGTTGGGGGTAGTCTTATTCGCTGATAGGAGCGATAGAGACGTAAGATTTCCCTTCTGCTTTCTTTTTGAAGCAAACAGTGCCATCAATAAGAGCGAAAAGAGTGTGGTCTTTACCCATTCCAACGTTTTCGCCAGGATTGTGCACAGTACCACGTTGACGTATAAGTATATTTCCAGCTTTGGCGAATTGTCCTCCGAAGAGTTTAACACCAAGTCTTTTGCTTTCAGATTCGCGGCCGTTCTTAGAACTACCGACACCTTTTTTGTGAGCCATATGAGTATAATATGTTAAGGATTAAGGTTTAATTTAATTTCGTTAGAGACGATTGAACGTGTAGATTACGCGTTGATTTCGTCAATAATAATTTGTGTCAGACATTGACGGTGGCCGTTGAGTTTTTTGTAGCCTTTACGTCTTTTCTTTTTGAAGACAAGAACCTTGTCGTCTTTTAGGTGTCTGATAACAGTTGCTTTAACTGTTGCGTCTTTGATTAAAGGTGCGCCTATGGTAACCTTTCCGTCGTTGTCTAGCAGAAGGATTTTATCGAAACTGACGTTGGTGCCTTCTTCGGCAGCCAGACGGTGAACGTACAGCTTGCGACCAGCTTCAATTTTGAATTGCTGTCCTGCTATTTCTACAATTGCATACATATAAGAATGTTTTATTGTTAGTTAATAATTAAAAAAACCACCATATCCCCGCGCGAATGTCACGATTAGGGTACACAATGGAGTGCAAAGGTAGCTGAATTGTTTTTAATGTGCAACTTTTTTGTGAAAAAAATGCCGATTTGCTCTGCGCACCCTACTAACTACAACCTTAAATCATAGCATACCCCCGATTTAGACCCCCTTTTAATTGCCTGTCGGCTTCGAAAGTTGCTATTGGTTATACCTGTGCGGATAGGGGCATTCAATGTTATTAGCTTTGGCTATGCCACTGTTTGTAGGATGTTTCGGCAGCTATCAGCCTGCGAGCCGAAGCCTCCCGAAGTGGAGGCTCGCTTACTGGTGCGAGTACCTCCACAGGCTTCGTTCGCCTATGCCAGTTTGTGGTTGGTTGGTTGGAATTTCAGCGCCCGGGTGTGTGCTGACTTGTTCAGCCGCGCCGAGGGGCGGGCGCTGGCT
>CAMQUV010000055.1 GCA_947037995.1 uncultured Rikenellaceae bacterium | reverse complement strand
CTAAGAGCAGAACGCAACCGAGGGGCTGCCTGCTCTTAGGACCTGTGTACCTGCCAAATGCGCGCAGATGATTCAAGACAACCAAGCCGACATCGCGCTTGTCCCGATAGCAGTCATCCCATCACTCAAACACTGCAAAATCATTACCGACTTTTGCATTAGCGCAGAAAATGAAGTCCGCACAGTCGAACTACTCTCAAACACCCCACTGCAATCTATCTCCAAGATATACCTCGATGCCCACTCGCGCACATCAGCACAACTAGTGCAAATACTTGCTCGCGAAAAATGGAACATCAATAAAAACATTATCTGGATAGACAGCCTCCCCCTAAACCCCCTAAATATCACCACAGGAGAAGCAATTCTGTGCATTGGCGATAAGGTGTTTGACCTCGAGGACAAGTTCAAATATAATATCGACCTAGCTAAAGAATGGATTGAACACACGGGACTCCCATTTGTCTTTGCCGCCTGGGTAGCTACCGAAAAAGGCGAAGCACTCAAAGACGAACTCTCCGAAGCTCTCGAATTTGGCACAAAACACACCATAGACGCTATTGCCAAACACAAACCAACGGCACCACAAGCACTTACATACCTCACACACAACATAAAATACAATCTTAACGAATCAAAAGTTCAAGCAATGAGACTATTTTGGGAAAAGCAAAAAATACCAGGATAACTCGCAGAAAACGCCCCATCAAATTAACGTTTGCATACCCAAATGATGATGGAAAATAGACTAATCAACCTATAAAAAAAACTAAAATACGTTAGATACTATGATTGTAATATACCTCAAATCACTTAATAAAGTTATACGTGACCCCGATTTCAAAATTTTCGACGAACTGAAATACGAGGATATATTGTGGATTGACCTTATAGCGCCGCTCTCGAAAGAACGAAAAATCGTGGAGAGCTTTATGGACATCAACCTGCAAACCAGACAACAAGCCGAAGAAATCGAAACTTCATCGAGATATAGCGAAGCCGAAAACTCAATTATCTGTAACACAGGATTTGCGGTGCTCAATAACGCCACTTTTGATGTCGAACCAGTATCCTTTATCGTCAGCCAAGGCGTTCTAGTATCCGAAAGAATCATCGAACTCCGAACTTTCACTGAGGCGAGCCGCAAACTCCAAATGTCCTACCGCTCTTATTCGACTGGATATCACGTACTTATCTCTATACTCGAAACACGTATCGACCTCGACGCCGATATGGTCGAGATTATCTCAAAACAAATCGCGACACTGTCGTCATTTAATAATAATACCGAAAAATCTGTCGACAAAGATATCCTGCTCGAAATATCAAGGCTCCAAGAAAACACAATGATTTTGCGAGAAAGTATTTTTGACCGACAAAGACTCCTCAGCGGAATCCTGCGCTCGGAAAGATTCCCCGATGACATCTACTCGCGCGTAACGATAATGCTCAAGGATATCGGGTCACTGATAAGCCACGCCGATTTCTCGTTCGAACGACTCGAATTCCTACAAGACACGTTTATGGGACTTATCAATATCGAGCAAAATAAGATTATCAAAATGTTTACGGTACTGTCGGTGATATTTATGCCCCCAACCCTTATCGCGAGCATCTATGGAATGAACTTCAAAGCATTCCCCGAACTCGACTGGACCTACGGATACCCATTCTCTATTGGACTTATGCTACTCTCTATCGGGGCCACACTGGCGTTCTTTAGAACCAAAAAATGGCTCTAATTAAACCACTTTCGACACTACAACAAAGTAATGTCTAAGGTAGAAGAGACCTTTAATTCATAAGCCCCACTTGGCTGATGACCCACAACTATTGCACGCAGACGAACCCAACCACTCGGCACAACCGAACTGGCAAAGCTGCTGTATGCAACAGTTTGAAGCTTTGCGATATTCCCCAAACGGTCACACAACTCGCGACTACCAACGAATTTCACAACAGTTGTACTGCTGTAAACCTCAGGAAAATAGACCTCCACCTCCACCAATCGACCAATGTCACTTGGTAACAATTTGTCAAAAGTAACATCATAAGGATACGTTATACGCTCACTCTCAACTGTCTGCATAATCTGACGAAGCAAAACAGTAGACGAAATCGGACCCATATAATCACTCTCCGTGGGGTAACCTACGCACGCAACACCATCACGCAACCCTACCGCCAACCCTTTCACGTTTAATCGCACCGAATCACCAACTAAATACAACGAATAAATATCATAATTGTCAATCAAAACCTGAATCCCTCCGGAATTATCCTCAATGTAACAACGCTTGTAAAAATTTTGCGCCGAATCACTCGACGTAATACGCCCACCAACAACCAAATCCTCCATAATATAACCAGCAGAGGTGAAACCTTTTAGCTGCGAAATTGTACAACTCACCAACCCCGGCTCGCTAACATTAGGGGGCTCTGGCACATCAAATTTGGTGTAACAACCTGCCGATAAAACAGCACATATCACTAATAGTGAGGTTTTAAAAAGTATAGCTGACATTAATAAAAAAGTTTATGCCTAAGGCGTGATAAAACATTGATGGATTGGGCGTATACCTGTTATACTCCTTCTCCAAGCGCGACGACTGATACCCCCCACTTGCCAAAGAGGTTCGGTTTGTGAGATTATTCACCCCTGCATAAATGCCTAAGCGTGTGTAGTTTACAAACTCAATCATATAACCACCAAAAATATCGAGGGTATATCCTCCCGACAACTTATCTTGATGGCGCATTAACTCTGGGTCGTCGGCAACTCGCTCTGTACGTGGCGAATAACGAAACGGAGCGGGCGAGACATAACTACCGTCAAATAGATTTAATGAGGCCGAAACAATCCACCTAAAAGGCTTGTAGGTAAGCGATAAGGTACCAATATTCTGAGGCGAAGCGGGTATGTGCAGACCATCGTATGCGATATCCTCCTCCATTAAAATCGAACCAGTTGTCTGGTCATAAATAACCGCTTCTGGGTCCGAATTAAAACGATTCGAGCTAAAAGCAGCTGCCACTTCCACCCATAAATGGTCGATTATACGCGCCTCGACAGCCATCTCAACACCAGCAAAACTACTATTAATCCCACTCAAAGTCATATCACAATAATGGCTCAATAACACGTCATAATAATGCTCCACCCTACTCTCATTATAAATTTGAGCAGTATAAACACTCAACTGAGCACTCAAATCTGCAGTGTTGTATGTAGCCGTAATATCCACCATAACAGCACTTTCCATCTTTATATTGGGATTCATATCGTTGCGATAATGTGAATCGATAAAGAGGTTATCGGGCGTAGGCGCCTTAGATTGATTCGCAACTGCCACCCCCACGGCAAAACGCCCACCCAGTCGATATTCCACAGCTGCTTTGAGGTTATACTCTAACGCCGAGTAAGTTTGAGACTTCCCGAACGAGTCTTGCCCAGCAAAATTCTCTTTTTCATAATAGCCTCTTCGACCAAGTGTAACGAGATTTGCCCCAGCCGAAAGTTGATAAAAGAATCTATTATGACTGTAAGCGGCGGTAGCGTACAGGGCTGTTGCCGTGGAATTTAGAGCATAGTTATACCCAAATCGGTCACCATTAGTAACGTGCCTATTTGGGTCACGGAGATTATTTTGTGTCTGCTCACGATAATCGTCGTCCGACTCTAGAAAATAGTCAATGTCTAACCAATATCCACCATCCATAATGTCATTTACCTGCTTATATCGAAGCTCGTGAGCATAATTAAATGTCAGCCCCGCGGCAAAATCAATACCTTTTATCTTCCGCTGATAATGCGTCGCAGCACCAGCAAATACGAGCTGTCTGACCCTGTCTTCCATTATATATTTGGCGCCAACTTGGCTCTGACGATTAAGGCTGTATAGCTGTTCAAAGTCAATTTGCGACACCGAATTATCTGTTTGCCAAAGGTGCGTTAGCTGCTCTTTTGCGAGGGGGTCGTCTTGAAAAGATGGCAGATTACGATAATAATCTGGGCGAGGGTTAGGAGAATTTTGCCAATTCAGGGCAGTTTGCTTAACAATTCCTGCCGCCATCAAAACCGATGTTCGGAGTGATGATATTGAGTCAATCTGCCAAATATGCTGCGCTGTTGCGATTGGCACGATAGATGTATTTTCTTTGGCACTACGCTGTTTATCAGCCTGATAGCCCCACGATGGATTATATAAATTATCTCCTGTGAGGTCGAATGCCTCTTGAGTCGAGGGGTTGGCGCGAGCCCTAGAACCAGGCGCAAAAAGCAGTGAAACGTCAAAACTGTGCTTATCTAGGCTTTTCTTGGCTGCGATAGCGAGCGACCCAATGCTAGTCCATACCCCGTTAGTTGTCAATGACTTACCAAATCTAAAACTTGCATCTGCGGCGATATTCCAACCGTTCGGCATATCGCCAGTTTGATAATTAAACGATGGCCGTTGCGTGTGCGTACGATTCGAGAAGCTCCACGCCGCGCGCATTTCGGGGTCGGTTCTGTAATGTGTGCTAATAAAAGTGGCATTACCAAAGGTTGTAGGCAGTCGCTGAGTATTAAATTTTGACGAACTTTGGTAGATAGCCTCGCGCCCTCTGGACGAGAGATTTGTGAGAATCCCCCAAGGTGTCCGATTAGTCTCCAGTTCGGCCAGTGGCACATTGTTGATTAGCAAAGTGTTATACCTTGACGGTAGGTTTCTATTTTGGTATCTTATGTGATTAAATTGGAATGTTGTGATTTCGTCAAATAGGTTTTTGAGTGCTGGATTCGAGATAAATACAGGTATCTCGGGGTTCGAGAAATCGAGCTTTGTAGCGTTGCGCACTGAGTCAGTAAACGACTGTGCACCAGCCATTTGAAGCCCAAATAGAAACAAGCATCCAACTACAAAGCCAAGCTTTATAATTGGATTATATAGTGATATAGGAGTTTTTTTTTGAGGTTCCGTCATTAATTATTAGCGAATAACTTCAATAACCGAGCCTTGCCCAATTTTAATTATAGAGGAAGGTTTGCCATTCATTTGTTCAGCAAACTTAGGATTAATCACCATATCGACACCTTTTTTAATAGCATCGTCAATATCATCAAAGCCTTTTGGAGTAGGTTTTAGGCTAATATTAGCAGAAGTCGAGACGAGAGGTCTATTCAGTTTGCGAATAAGATTTTGACAGAATTTTGACGAAGTAATTCTGATAGCGATAGTTTTGTCATCTGGCACAGCATTTTCGGCAATACCTCGTGCATCGGGCAGAATAAGTGTCAGTGGTTCTTCAGATACTTCCCACAATTGCCACGCGACATCAGGAATTTCGTGTACATATTTCACTGCATTATCAGGCTTATCGAGCAGCATAATCATTGCTTTTTGGTCTTCTCTTTGTTTAAGCGCAAAGATTTTGGCAACGGCTTGTTTATTGGTAGCATCGCAGCCAATTCCCCAAACAGTTTCGGTGGGATAAAGTATAATTCCGCCTGCTTTAAGTACTTCGATTGCTTTAAATATTTCGTCTTTCATAGTTTTTTTTTGTTAGTAAGGTTTAGAGTAATCCCAGTTCGAGTTGTGCTTCTTCGCTAATCATTTCTTTATCCCAGGGTGGGTCAAAGGTGAGTGTAACTTCCACGCTATCAACTCCTTCGACTTTTGCGGTATCTTCATTAACTTGTTGCAAGAGCATATCCGCCATCGGGCAATTAGGCGCAGTGAGTGTCATTCTAATCATCGCGATTCTCTCGGGCGTATATTCAACGTCATAAATAAGTCCGAGGTCATAGATATTGACGGGAATTTCGGGGTCATAGATATTTTTGAGTGTGTAGATTATATTTTTTTCTACCTCGAGTATTTCTTGGGGTGTCATTATATTATTATAGTTGTGGTAATGGGTTTTATTTTATAATTTATTTACGATTTATCGGCTTTATTTTGAAATGCGAGCGCAAATAGTTTCATTTGTTTAATCATCGCCACGAGTCCGTTAGCTCTAGTGGGCGATAGGTTTTGGCTAAGTCCAATTTCGTCAATAAAGTAGAGCTCTGCCTCTAGCACCTCCTTGGGTGTAAGGTTGTTAAGCACTTTGACAAGCAGGGCAATAATCCCTTTGGTGAGAATCGCATCACTATCGGCAGTAAACTCCATCAGCCCTTTGTCATTAATTTTGGCATCAATCCAAACTCGCGACTGGCACCCTTCGATAAGGAAGTTATTATTCTTATGTTTTGGGTCAATTATGGGTAGCGATTCGGCCATTTCAATAAGAAATTCATATTTATCGAGCCACTCGTCAAAGATAGCGAACTCCCCAATAATTTCATTTTGTCTTTGGTTAAGCATATTCAGTGCGTTTTTTTTATTTATTATGCAATTCAACAATGGTCCCACCCGTAGCCGCAAGCGGCGGCGCTATCCCCACGAGCGACGATATAGTTGGCGCAAGGTCACACATATCGATAGGTCTCATAATCTTTTGATTTTTTATTCCAGCACCCCAAAACAAAAGTGGGACGTGCGTATCATAGTTATAGGGCGAACCCGCGTCCGATAGTTTACCGTTATCGGAAGCCCATCCGGGCAACAGACAGAGGGTCACATCACCACTTGTACGCTCAAAAAAACTGTTTTGGGCTTTACCCATAATTCCTCCGGTAAAGTAATTTTTAGTCAACGAGCTACCAGTAATACCCCTACTAACGCCCTTAAATTGTATAGCAAACTCGGCAACAAGGTTTTGAATTTTCTCGAGCGAATGTCCTTTTCTATAAATTTCGGCTCTATCTAGATATACTTGATATCAATAAATTCGAGCACCCATTTTTTATCACCGCCAATTTTGGCACCAATAAATCCG
>CAMQUV010000054.1 GCA_947037995.1 uncultured Rikenellaceae bacterium | reverse complement strand
GCGCCCCGAGCGTAGGGCTTACGCCAAAATAGTAGGCAATTCCCACACCTCCAAAAGAGCTATGTGTAATCCCGCCACCAAGAAAAACCATTCTTTTCACAACCATATAACTCCCCATAATACCGCACGAAATAGCACTCAAAAGTGCAGCTAAAAGCGCGTTTTGTAGAAACGTATAGTTGAAAATATCGTTAAAAAAATCTATCATAAAATTACTATTTTAATGTTTGTGGTTACAATTACCATTATGAATATGCTCGATTGCATTCGTGTGGTTGAGCAGCACCGTATGTGGCACCTGTCCGTGAGTAACCAGTTGGAGCGGGCACTCATACGCCGAAAGTTGTTCACTCGTAATAATATTTGAGGGATGATAATGCAGCGAACCATTCACACAAGCAATAGTTTTTACGTGATGTGTTATCGTTCCCAAATCGTGCGAAACCATCACAATAGCCATTTTATCATTCAACTTATGAATAATATGATAAAAATCGTGTTCAAACGTACTGTCAACGTATGTGGTTGGCTCATCAAGAATTAGCACCTGAGGGTCGCAAACAAGGGCACGGGCAAGCAACACACGCTGAAACTCACCTCCAGAAAGCTCCGATATAAGCCTGTCGCGAAGGTGAACAATAGATAGTTCCTCAAGCAATCTATCGGCGGTTGGGCGAACATTCTTACGGGGCGCGACTACTCCACTACAAATTACGTCTAGCACAGTTGCTGGAAACTGCTTGTCGATAGTTGTTTGTTGCGGCAGATATCCAATTCGAAGTCCATCAACAACATACTCTACAGTTCCAGATTGCGGTTTTATAAGTTTCATTGCCGAGCGTATTAGAGTTGTTTTTCCACCTCCATTAGGCCCAATAACTCCAATAAAATCGCCTTTGTTAACGGTAAAATTCACATTACTAAGAGCAACAAGATTGTCATAAGCAACGGTTAAGTTTTTGATATTTATGAGTTTCGTCATACAATTATTTGGTTTCACTTGTTGAAATTGTATTAATTATTGCTTGCATACCCTCGAGCCACTGGTATTGAACTGGGTCATACTCAACTGTTTGCGCATCAATTTCGGCAGCTATATGGTTGGCAACTGTCATCGGATTCTGACGGCTATAAAAAATTATTTCACACCCCTTCGCTCGAAGTTCATCAAGAAGACCTTTGAGCGCAGCAGCCGAAGGCTCTTTGCCATCCTGCTCAATCGCCACTTGCTCTAAGTCATAGTCACGCGCAAAATAATTTAACGATGGGTGAACAATTGCAAATGCTCCTTTAGTTTTGAGCTGGTTCAGTGCAATGCTATCGAGCGATTTAATTTGACTCAGCAATTTATTTAAGTTGCTAGTATAAAGTGATTTATGCTCTGGGAGTTTGTCAATTAAAACAGCCGCAACCAGCTCAGCCATACTCTCCATATTAGCAAGGGAGAGCCAAACGTGGGGGTCGACACCGTGTGCGTGCACGTGGTTGGTGTGGTCACTGTGGTTATCGTGGTTACACGTTCCAACAATGGGGTCAGTGACGTCGGCTAATTTGATATACTGGCTTTTCGGGGCAAGCGCCGTTAGCTTACCCTCGAGTGAAAGTTCAAAATCGATGAGTCCGACAGAGAAAATCACATTACTATTTGCGATATATTTCATCCCTTCAGTAGTAATATCGAATGTCTCGGGCGAGGTTGTTTCGCCAAGCAATGTGTAAGTGTTGACCGTTGAATCGGCAATCGCATCAACCAGGAATTGCACAGGAGGAATAGTTGCGACAATATTCGGCTTATTATTTAGCTTGTTGTTTTTTTCCGTAACCGTAACACACCCGACCATTAATAGGCCAAGTAAAATTATTATTTTGTGCATCTTTCTATCATTTTATTAATTGTTTCACAAATCATTTCTAGTCCTTTTGCATCTTCTTCATCGAATGCGCTTAGTTGGTCGCTATCGATATCGAGGACGCCAATAACTTCACCATTAGGGTTTCTCAATGGGACAACGATTTCACTTTTGGAGTACGAGCTACAAGCTATATGTCCGGGAAAATCGTTTACATTATCGACCACGAGTGTTATATTTTCGCTCCAAGCAGTCCCACAGACACCTTTTGCATAGTTAATGCGAGTACAAGCGAGGGGTCCTTGAAAGGGTGCCAGGACGAGTTGTTCGCCGTCGACCATATAGAATCCTATCCAATGATGGTTGAGCATTTCGAACAGTAGTGCGGCAGCATTAGCGAGGTTAGCGACTAAGTTATTTTCGTTCATCACAAGAGCAACGAGTTCTTGGTTGATAGTATTATATTTATTTATTTTGGTCATATAAATTTAACATTTTGGATATATAGATTGGTTTACAAAAATAGCAAAAAAAAAGACAACACGACATACCCTATGGGGATTAAATGTCGTGTTGTGCAATAAAATATAATAAGATAAACTTATTACGAGTAAATCAATAAAAGTTGATTAGTCGTTAAGTGAGAATCTTTTATAGATAGTAACTGTAGCATCTTTATCCGCATTGTGGATATATTGTTCAACAGTAAGTTTATTATCTTTAACAAGTGGTTGGTTAAGCAGAGTATTTTCTTTAAGGAATTTACCAACTTTACCTTCAGCGATACGTTCAAGCATAGCTTCTGGTTTGCCATCAAGTTTAGCTTGTTCCATACCGATTTTATATTCTTGTTCAAGAATTTCGGCAGGACAATCTTCTCTCGAGATAGATACAGGTGCCATAGCGGCAGCTTGCATCGCAACATCGTGAGCAACAGTAGCATCGATTTCTTTGTTGAAACCAACAAGAGTACCAAGTTTATTGTTCATATGCACATAAGAGGCGCAAACTGCAGCTTCGATACGAGCATATCCAGTGATTTCGATTTTCTCGCCAGTTTTGCCAGAAAGTTCGGTAGCAGTTTCAAGAACTGTATGGTCACCAAGTTTAGCATTTTTAAGAGCTTCAGCATCGATAATATCGAGGCTAAGTGCAAGTTCGAAGATAGCTTTAGCGGTAGATGTAAAATCTTCACCGATTGCAACGAAATCAGTTTCGCAAGCAAGGGCAAGCATATAAGCTTTAGTGCCAACGACTTTAGCAAGAACGATACCTTCAGAGGTAGTTCTATCAGACCTTTTGGCAGCAATAAGTTTACCTTTTTCGCGGATAATTTCTTTCGCTCTTTCGAAGTCACCAGTAGCTTCTTCGATAGCTTTTTTGCAGTCCATCATACCGGCTCCGGTCATTTTGCGGAGTTTTGCGATGTCTGCAACATTTGCTTTATATTCCATAGTATTTATAGTTATAATATTTATAGTTGTAGAATAAAATGATTACTGTACTTCAGGCGCTTCAACAGCAGCTTCAGTAGTAGCAACTTCAGCGGGAGCAGATTCTTCAACTGCATCAGCAGTTTTAGTTTTGCGTGCTCTAGTTTTAGGTTTATCAACAGCAGCTTTTTCAGAAGCAGCTTTTTCTGATTCTTCGTTATCTTTTTCAAGTTTACGTTCAGAAAGGCCTTCGGTGATAGCAAGAGCGACAGTATCAAGGATAACCGCAACAGATTTAACGGCATCATCATTTGCAGGGATAACATAGTCAATTGGGTTTGGGTCACAGCAGGTATCAACCATAGCGAAGATAGGTATTCCAAGTTTTTTGGCTTCTTTGACCGCGTTGCTTTCTTTTTGAACGTCAATGACGAAAAGAGCGGCAGGTAGTCTAGTAAGGTCAGAAATCGAGCCAAGATTTTTTTCAAGTTTAGCTCTTTGTCTGCTGATTTGGAGTTTTTCTCTTTTAGAGAAGTTATTGAAGGTTCCGTCAGTAGTCATTTTATCGATAGTGGTCATTTTTTTGACCGCTTTACGAATAGTAGGGAAGTTGGTAAGCATACCACCAGCCCATCTTTCAGTGACGTAAGGCATATTCATAGCGGCAGCTTTTTCAGCAACAACATCTTTAATTTGTTTTTTCGTAGCAACGAAAAGGACTTTGCGTCCAGATTTAGAGATTTGTTTAAGTGCAGCGGCAGCTTCGTCGAGTTTAACAGCAGTTTTATGAAGGTCAATGATATGAATACCATTTTTTTCCATAAAGATGTATGGGGCCATTTTAGGATTCCATTTACGTTTTAGGTGACCAAAGTGTACACCTGCATCTAGTAAAAGATTAAAGTCAGTTTTAGGCATTTTAATTTAATTTGTTTAAAATTTCTCTTCCATCAACTATTTAGTAGCACAATTTTGATTGACATTGTGGTCTAAGATAGTTTTATCGCAGTATATGCAACAACTTTGGTAGTACTGTATGGGTAGTCTAAAGTTGTTTTACGGTATATTAATTTGAGTTATCAAATTATATTGACTGTATTAAACATATTCTGTGGCAAAAGTATTGCATTAGCAAAAGAACATTATTAATTATTATGTTAATTTTAGTAATAATTCTGTACGAACTAGGAGTTGCATCCAGAATAGTCGTGTAATTTCTAACGTTTCGAGAATTGGAATTTCTTACGCGCACCAGGTTGTCCAGGTTTTTTACGTTCAACGACTCTAGCGTCTCTAGTAAGAAAGCCTTCTTTTTTGAGGGCAGGTCTAAGTTCAGGATTGTGTTGGATAAGGCATCTTGAGATACCGAGTCTAGCAGCTTCAGCTTGACCTTTGACACCACCACCCGCGAGGTTGATTTTGATATCAAAGTTTGCAAGAGTTTCCGTAACTGAGAGAGGTTGGTTAACTACGTATTGGAAGATTTCAAGTGGAAAGTAAGTTTCCATTGGTTTTCCGTTAACAATAATTTGTCCGCTACCGTCTTTGAGGTATACACGAGCGACCGCAGATTTTCTACGTCCGACTGCGTTAATTAGTTCTTGGCTCATTATAGGATTTCGTTAAGTTTAAGAGTTTTAGGTGTTTGCGCTGTGTGATTATGCTCAGGTCCAACAAATACTTTAAGGTTACGGAATAGTTCCGCACCAAGTCTGTTTTTAGGAAGCATACCTTTCACTGCGTGTTCAACGACAAATTTCGGTTTTTTCGCGAGCATAGAAGCCGGCGAGGCGAAACGTTGACCACCAGGGTAGTTAGTGTGACGAATGTAGACTTTTTCGTTCATTTTTTTGCCTGTAAGGCGAATTTTATCTGCGTTGATAATAATTACGTTATCTCCGCAATCTACGTGAGGTGTGTAGCTGGGTTTGTTTTTACCTCTAAGTATTTTAGCGACTTGAGAAGCAAGACGTCCCACTACTGCGTCTGTAGCATCTATCAGAATCCAATTTTTTTGGACTTCTGCAGGCTTAACAGATTGAGTTTTGTAGCTTAGTGACTCCACTTGTTTAAATGTGTTATGTTATTACTGTTGTTAAATTCGAGTGCATTCGCCCGAGGGCTCCGCTCTCATTTCTCGTACCCATACTATTATACGAAAGTGCAAAGGTAGGGTTTTTTTTTGAAAAGTGCAAAATTATTTCAGAAGCTTTTTAAATAACTGAAAAAACTCCTAAATCATACGGATGACGACGGTCTATCTTCTCGTATTATATCTCCACCTAAGCAAATTTATTTGCAGGTAAGATATAATGAATTTATGGGATAAATGGGACTGATTCGAGGAATTTATAGTCGCCCGTTTGTATGTCTACTTGGGCGCAATAAAGTTTTTCGCCATTGGTGATAAGTAGGTAAGGAACTTGTAGTTTTACGTTATACATAGCGGCTTGCAAGAACGTGTCGTCGCCAATTTTAATTTTGGGGGCTTTGCACTCGCATATCATTTTGGGCTTAAAGTCATCACCATAGACAACTAGGTCCGCCCTGAGGTTTCTATCATTAACGGCGACTTTAACTTCACTCGCCATTCTAGCGGGGTTAATTCCTTTCTCCTTAAGCATTTCGATGAGCCACTGTCGCACCCTTTCTTCGGGTGTACAGGCAATCCATTTTGAGCGAAGTGAGTCCCAAATTTGCAGTTTGCCATCAATTTGCCTTATTTTAGCGGTGCTCATTTGATTAAAAAGGGGTGGTCTGATTAAAATATTCTACTGAAGACTCCAGGTACGGGTGTCGTGAAATTCATCTCCTCGTTAGTGACGGGGTGAGTGAATACAATCGTTCCGGCGTGGAGTGCAACTCGGCCAATCGGATTGCTTTTAGCGCCATATTTTTTGTCACCTATAATTGGGTAGCCAACATACTCGAGGTGAGCGCGGATTTGATTTTTCCTTCCTGTTTCGAGTTGCAGCTCAAGGAGCGAATAATCTTTATTCGATTTAACGACTTTAAATGCAGTACGCGCCAATTTGCCCTCTTCTTTGTTGGTAGCATAGACTTTAAGTGACTTACTCTCTGTGAGATAAGACTCTATCACGCCCTCTTTTTTCGCTAGCACACCTTCGCAAACAGCATAATATTTACGCTCCAATACATTTTCGTTCCAATTGAACTGTAGGTCTGTTTGGACTTTCTTATTTTTCGCAAAAATCATCAATCCCGAAGTCTCTCTATCGAGCCTATGCACAACGAAAACACGTGCAGAAGGGTCGTCAGCTTTCATATAATCACTAACAATGTTGTAGGCCGTACGAATAAGTTGTTTGTCGGTGGCAATGGAAAGTAGCCCCGATTTCTTGTTCACAACCAATAGGTGTTCATCTTCAAAAACAATTTTGAGCATAGGGTGTCTCATAGATTCCTTTTGCCTTTCCGACGATACAATGATAGTATCACCAGGTCCCACAGCGTCATCGAACTGCGTGGACACCATAGAGTTAAGGGAAATCTGGCGATTTTTAAGGTAACTCTTAATAGTTGTTTTACTTTTCCCTCTAACGTTATTGTAAAGATAGTTAAGAAGTGTGTCTGGCTCTTGTGGTTTAAGTTCTATGGGTCTCATCTATTGTGTATTTAGGGCTGTTGGGGAGTTAATATTGTTGCAAATATAGTAAAAAAAGAACAAACAAAATTATTGTAGTTTGAAATAACATCTACCTTCCTTTCGTACGAATAAACAATTGGCATAGACGAAGCCTGGAAGCCAGCGCCCGCCCTATTGCTTCGAGTGCTGTTAGCACCGGCG
>CAMQUV010000053.1 GCA_947037995.1 uncultured Rikenellaceae bacterium | reverse complement strand
CATTACTACAATAGCCCCTCAAGCTGCCGAATTATTGGAAAACCACCGTTGGGATGGCAACGTCAGAGAGCTGCAACACACGATAGAAAAAGCGGTGATTATGTCAGCCGGAACGGAACTTAGCAAAGGCGACTTTATACTAAATCAGACGAAATCACCTGCCAACTCTCAACCAAATAATGAGCTTTCAACCTTCGATGAGATGGAAGAAAAAATGATACAAATGGCCATAGAGAAATACGACTCGAATTTGTCGCTAGCGGCTCAATCACTGGGCGTTTCGCGCCAGACGCTCTACAACAAAATGAAAAAATACAATATGTAAAATGGGCAAAAAGTTACTTATAAAAATCATTGCGCTACTGCTGTCATATACAATTCTCATTGTTGCCAGCATTACGCTACTGCATAACGCCTACTACACTTCATCCTCTATTCTTGCTCTATTTGTGATTGCACTGGGCATACGAATAGTGAAACTTACGACCGTATATATCAAGAAAATAAAATACATTGTCTGCGCCATTGAAAACAAAGACTACGCATTTAATTTTGTTGAAGAAAACCTCAAAGACGACATCAACAGCTACCTGAATCTTATCAAAAAAATGCTCGAAAATGCCCGAAAAGAGATAGAAGATAACGAACGCTACTACCAACATATACTCGATAATATCAGCTCCGGAATTATTGTTGCCAACCAATCTAATAATATCCTGAAATCAAACCAAGCAATCCATAACATACTGGCTATCACCAACCTATCGCATATTGGTAACCTTTCGTACAACTACCCCGGACTCAGCCAAGCATTTATCGACACCAAGCCGAATACACCTCAAACTTTTACCCTTACGACCGAAAAAGAAGAGATAAAAATCAATATCCTACTCACGCTATGGGAACATAAAGGTAAGACACTCAAAGTGTTTACTATCAGTAATATATCGAGCGAAATGGAACATAAAGAGATGGAATCGTGGAACAAACTCTCCAGAGTATTGACTCACGAAATAATGAACTCGCTAACCCCAATTATTACCATCAGCTCCTCGCTGAGCGAATCCAAAAAAATAAAAGATAAAGACATAACTGACGGACTAAATATTATTGCCTCGACCAGCTCCTCACTCGTCAAATTTGTTAACAATTATCGCGAATTCTCACGCATCGCCGCTCCTATTATGAAGGCAATCTATATCAGACCGCTCATAGATAACGCCATCGGACTCTACGATTCGACCAATAAAAACATACAATTCAAAGTCAATATACCCGACGAAGAATTGATGATATTTGCCGACGAAAATCAAATAATGCAAATCATTATTAATCTTGTGAAAAATGCCGTCGAATCAATAAACCAATCATCCGACAACGGCTCTGGTGAGGTGATTATAGATAGTTATTGTGAGAAAAACGAGGATATTATCCTACAAATAACCGATACCGGAAAACCTATCGAAACCGAAGTGGCCGAGAATATATTTATTCCGTTTTTCACAACCAAAGAGGGCGGAAGCGGAATCGGACTCAGTATCTCACGCCAGATTATGAGACTCCACAACGGCTCTATATCACTCGTGCAGCACAAAGGTGCCAAAAGCTTTATCCTACGATTTAAATAAGCACTCCCCAGGCTCCATCACTTTTCACCAAAATGCCCGAGAAAAAATTCCCAGGCATCTATTAAAAATGCTTTACTAATAATCATCTATGTCACCATCCGTTTGGTCAAGATCAGAATTGTAGTTTAGTCTAGATGGAATGTCTGTTCTATTTAGTACATTACACCCTTCAAATGCATATTCTCCAATAGCTGTGACAGAGTTTGGGATTGTGATTGAAGTCAGTGATTTACAGTCATAAAATGCGCCCTTTTCAATAGCTGTGACAGAGTTAGGGATTATGATTGATGTCAAGGATTTACACTCGTTAAATGTAAACTCTTCAATAGCTATAACAGCATCAGAAATCTTGATTGAAGTCAAGGATGAGCAGTCATGAAAAGCTTCTTCTCCAATAGATGTAACAGAGTTTGGGATTGTGATTGAAGTCAAGGATGTACATCCATAGAATGCTTGATCTCCAATAGCTGTGACAGAGTTTGGGATTGTGATTGAAGTCAAGGATGAGCACCAACGAAATGCTTCTTCTTCAATAGATGTGTATCCATCAGGGATAACAAGAGTGCTCGGAGAACCCAACTCTTTGCGTGCTTGCGAGTCAAATATTTTCTCTGGAATTGTCTGACACGACGCTAATATTAGAGTTAAAGAAATTAATAGTAGAAATTGTTTCATGGTTTTATGTTTTAGTTTTTTCTTTCAAAGCTACAAAAAAATCACCCACTCACCAAACATCTATTATAAGTGTATCAATTATTGACTATTATTTCACCGAAACAGCCGCCAGCGCAATAGAAAATAGCTTACTTTCAATATTATCGCCCCTCGATGTTAGCACGCACGGAGCCGACGCCCCAACAACCATAGCGGCCATTTTTGCACCTGCCAACTTCGTAGCTGTTTTGAAAAAGACGTTTGCCGAGTCCAAGTTTGGAAACAACAGGCAGTCAGCGTCCCCCGCAACAGGCGAGACTAGTTTTTTTATCTCAACCGACTCTTTATCAATAGCCGTATCAAGCGACAGGGGGCCATCAACGATAGCGCCCGTAATTTGTCCTCTATCCCACATTTTAGCAATAATAGCCGCGTCGAACGAAGAGGGAATCGATGCCAACACTTGTTCCGAAGGCCCAACGAGTGCTATTTTGGGGTTCGTTACACCAATATTGTGAGCCGTTGCGGCTAGGTATCCCACCATCTTAATTTTTTGTTTCAAGTCTGGATGCGGTACAACCGCCACATCCGACAGGATTAGCAGTTTATTATAGGTAGCCACCTCGAGCATTGTCACGTGCGAAAGTATTGCACCCGCAGGCACTAGTCCTTTTTCTTTGTGCAGAATGCCTCTCATATATTTATCACTAGAGACCATTCCTTTCATAAGAATGTCAGCCTGCCCTGTTTTAACAAGTTCAACGGCTCTTTCGACGCACCTTACGTCGGTAGGCTCTTCTTGGATAATAAAGTTTGTAATATCGATATTATGTTCTTTGGCGACTTTGGTGATTTCGTGTCTATCGCCCACTAAAATAGCCTCAACAAACCCTAGTTCTACGGCAGCGCTAACAGCCTCGAGCGTATGGTGGTCAACAGCATAAGCGACAGCGATTTTTTTCTTGTCACGCGATTGCGCTAATTCAATAAGTTCATTAAGTTTTTTCATTGTTTTCCGATTATGTTTATTATGATATTAGAACATCTTTCAATGCAAAAATAATAAAAAAAAGCCGTCTTCACAAGAAAAACGGCTAAAAAAGTTATGATATGTAGGTAAACAAGGCTAGTTTACTCACAATTTCTAAGTAATCTAAACGTATCAGATGCAATCACTAATTCTTCGTTAGTAGTAGCAACAACGACTTTTACTTTAGAGTTATTAGTAGATAATATAGCATCCACGCCCATAGTTTGTTCATTAATATCGAGGTCTATTTCGATACCCATACATTGCAGTCCGGTGAGTGCTTTACGGCGAGTTATACGTCCATTTTCGCCAATTCCTCCGGTAAATACAATTAGGTCAGCCCCTTCGAGTTCGGCAAAATACCCTCCGATAGTTTTTTTGATACGCATATCAAAAATATCGAGTGCATACTGCGCCTGCAGGTTCCCATTATTCATAGCTTTGAGCAGGTCTCGCATATCGCTCGACACGCCACTAACTCCTGTAAGTCCAGATTCTTTATTGATAATCTCGGTCATTTTGGATGGCGAAATACCCTCTTTGTCCATAATATAGAGGAGTGCACCCGGGTCAACCGAGCCGCATCTTGTGCCCATCATAAGTCCATCGACCGGTGTGAATCCCATCGAGGTGTCGATTGATTCGCCATTTTTGATGGCTGTGATAGAGGCGCCGTTACCGATATGGCAGGTGATAATTTTTGCAGTAGGGAAATCCAGCCCTGTCATCTCGCAGGCTTTTTGCGCTACGAATTTGTGTGAAGTTCCGTGAAATCCGTATCTACGTATATGTAGGTCGGTATAGTATTTGTACGGTAGTGGGTATAGATATTGTGCTGGTTCCATCGTTTGGTGGAAAGAGGTATCAAACACAGCCACTTGTTGTATTGATGGGAGTAATCTTTCGATAGATAGGATACCTTTGAGGCTAGCAGGGTTATGTAGTGGCGCCAGTTCGAAGCAGCTTTCAATTTGCTGTTTAACGAGTGGTGTAACTATTGCAGAGTCTTTGAAGAATTCCCCACCGTGAGCCACTCTATGTCCAGCTGCAGCGATTTCCTCGAGTGAGTTAATAACACCGTGTTCTGCATCTGTAAGGGCTTTGAGTATAAGGTTAATACCTACGGTATGGTCAGGAATACTTTGAGTAGTTGTATATTCATTTTTACCTGCAGGTGAGTGAGTGAGTATCCCTTCGTTAAGTCCGATACGTTCGATAAGTCCTTTCGCCAGCAGTTCGACTTCTGTTTTAGGTTGGATATCTAGTAGTTGGTATTTAATTGACGAGCTCCCGCAGTTAAGTACTATGATTTTCATAATTTTGGATATGTTTTTGTGGGCTATTTAATTAGTTAAATTGTTTTGAGTGCTTATCTTTATGCTAATTGCGCTTGGCAAGCCGTAATAGCAACAAGGTTCACAATATCGCTCATAGAGCAACCTCTTGAGAGGTCGTTAATAGGTGCCGCCATACCTTGAAGCACAGGTCCTACGGCTTCCGCTCCGGCCATACGTTGCACAAGTTTGTAGGCAATATTTCCAACTTCGAGTGTAGGGAATACCAGCACGTTAGCTTGTCCGGCGATTTTCGAGCCAGGAGCTTTTTTCGCACCAATCCCAGGAACAATAGCCGCATCGGCTTGTAGTTCACCTTCGATTTGGAGGTGTGGCGCCATTTGTTGAGCTATTTTGGTAGCTTCGACCACTTTGTCTACCATTTCGTGTTTAGCCGAGCCTTTGGTTGAGAAGCTAAGCATAGCGATTCTTGGTTCCATTCCTGTAATAGCTTTGGTCGTTTCGCCAGTCGAGACAGCGATTTGCGCCAACTCTTCGGCAGTAGGGTTTGGGTGAACAGCACAGTCAGCAAATACCATCATTCCGTTATCGCCAAAGTGTTTGTCTTTGAGAATCATAATGAATGCACCGCTAACAACTTTTACGCCGGGTTTAGTTTTCACGTATTGGAAAGCAGGTCTAAGTACGTCACCAGTAGAGTTATCCGCCCCAGCAACTTCACCATCAGCGTCGCCCGCTTTAATCATCATAACAGCGAGGCAAAGTGGTTGAGTGATAAGTATTTCGGCTTGTTCTTGCGTAAGTCCTTTGGCCCCACGGATTTGCAGCATAAGGTCTACGTACTGTGATTTTTTAGGATTTTGGTTTGGGTCAACTATTGTAGCTTTAGCGATATTTTCGAGTTTCCACTCTTTCGCATTTTGCATAATTACGTTAGGGTCGCCAATAAGTATAATATCGGCAATATTTCCAGCAATAACTTCATCAGCAGCGCGCAGCGTGCGTTCTTCGGTAGCTTCTGGGAGCACGATTCTTTTTTTATCAGATTGAGCTTGTAGTTTAATTCGGTCTAGTAGTTCCATTTCTATTGAATTATTATGTTTATAAGTTTGGTTATTATATATTGTTTTAGAATATTTTAGCGATTTTGAGTCCAAGTATTGTAGCTCCTATGCAGGTAGCCACACTAATTATGATATATAGGATTGCTTGTGTGTTATATCCATTTTTGAGCATTTCCACGGTTTCGAGTGAGAATGTCGAGAACGTAGTAAACCCTCCACAGAATCCTATCGCAGCGATAAGGTGTGTAGGGTGTGTTTTGGGTGTAACTCCGATGATTATTCCAATAAGTAGAGCTCCAATAATGTTTACTGAGAGCGTGGCCATAGGCATAAGTTGCCATTTAGGCACCAATAGGCTAATTGCGTATCTCACAACGCTCCCTAGTGCCCCGCCGGCTGCCACGTAAAGTATATTGGCTATAGTCATTTTATCAAAAATTATCTATATCTATTCGATTTTAGTTTTTGTATTTCAACGTCAGTAAGGTGTCTCCAGAATCCTCTTCGTAGTGCTGATTTAGTGAGTCCAGCGAAGTACACTCTATCGAGTCTAACCACGTCATATCCCAGGTGTTCAAACATTCTTCTAACGATTCTGTTACGTCCTGAGTGGATTTCGACTCCTACTTCGTTAGTTGTTCCACCAACCATAGCGACTTCGTCGGCGTGTATGGGTCCATCTTCGAGAATAATTTCCTGCGCAAGTTTGCTAAGGTCGTCTTTATGAATTGGTTTATCAAGTACTACGTGATAGATTTTTTGTTTTTCGTAGCTTGGGTGCGTGAGTTCTTTGGTAAGGTCTCCGTCGTTTGTTATGAGTAGGACACCCGTAGTATTTTTATCCAGTCTACCAACGGGGTAGACTCTTTCTTTGACGTCACCTTTAAGGAGGTCAATAACAGTTCTGGAGTTGTGTGGGTCATCGAGTGAGGTGATACATCCTTTGGGTTTATTCATAATGATATACACTTTTTTCTCACCTTGGAGTTTTTTCCCTTGGTATTCGATATTGTCCGAGAGCATAACTTTCGTTCCCAGTTCCGTAACAACGACACCGTTTACGGTCACTTCGCCTGACAGAATAACTTGGTCGGCCTCTCTTCTGGAGCATACGCCAGACTGGGCAATAAATCTGTTAAGTCTGAGTGGCGCTTTCGGGTCAATCGTTCTTTTCGATTCAGGTTTTTGTGCTTCTTTGCGTTTTTTGCGTTCGCTGTTAAGTCTGTCGCTATAGCTATCTGCCTCACCTACAAACACTTGTCTCGAGAACACCTCTTCGGATTTTTTCCCACGCAATGCGCGCGGCAATCTATCCCCTTCCGTATAGTCAGGTTTAGCGTTACGCGAAGCACCTCGTGCCTCCTTTTTGATAATGGGTTGTGTAGGTTTGTTTTTTGAAGTAAAACTCTGTCTTCCAGTAGAT
>CAMQUV010000052.1 GCA_947037995.1 uncultured Rikenellaceae bacterium | reverse complement strand
TACGTAAAGGTGTGCCACTAGGGGTGGTCTCGAGCCTATCTGTTTTCATTTCTTAAAATATATTTATTCTATTATTATTTTTTCATTACGTTCATCATCCGACCACTCATCGCCATCCTCGCCATCTTCGTCATCGCCACGGACGAAAATCCCATCATCATCCTCGTCACTATCACCATTATCAGCCTCCGAAGAGTGATTATAATGGTCATTATAGTCATAGTCCTCAAAAAATGGTGATTCGTCATCATCATCCTCATTCTCCGATGCAATATGCTCCACGCTTGTGTCGAACGGAGGTTCGATAATCTCGTCGTATTCGTCGCTATAATCATTATCTTCTTGATACTCAGGGTAATCTACCAACAATTCTTCGTTACGAAGCGATGGCGACAGCGCCAAAATCTCCCGTCTTAATGCCATTACAACCGCTCTTTTTTGGCGATATTCACGCTCATAGGATGCTCTACTGATACTAAGAATTATTCCGAAAGACAAACTAGTAAACACAATAGAACTCCCGCCCAAACTAATAAGCGGCAGCGTCTGCCCCGTAACTGGCACTATCCCGACTGACACAAAAATATGTATCATTGCACTAAACACACTAATCAGTGCTAGCCCCAGCACCATAAGTCCCTCGGTGGGTTTCTGCGTTCGATAGACTATAGCTCGCGCCCTAAAGAACACCCACAAATAGAGTAATATAATTATCACCGCACCGGGCAGTCCATACTCCTCAATAATAAAGGCATAGGCAAAATCCGAATAGGGGTGAGGCAGCTGCGACCTTTGGGTGCTTCCGCCTGGACCTTTGCCCAGAGCTCCACCCGAGGCGATAGCTATCTCGGCTTGCAGCGCCTGGTAGTTAGTACTACTAACTTGTCCTATATTATCACCGTCCTGCACCTGCGGCATAACGAATCTCTCGAGCCTATTAATCCACGTATTGGCACGCCCAACCTGGGCTACGCCCATTATACTGATTGCCAAAAACATACTGATAAAACATATCCCAACAATCTTTCCTATCTGTGACGATTTCACACGCCCCACCCATAAAACAATCATTGCGCAAACAAAAACTATGACAGTCGTGGATAGATTACTAAAGAAAATGGCGACACACGATAGCACGATTGGCATAACAATCTTCTTCGTGTAATTATTCCAAATCGCCATATTACGCTCGCGCTCCGAGCTCCAGCGGGTTAACTGTGGCACTATATCAACCTTGTCAATAAAGCGTTGGCGCGCTCCGAGTATCTTAGCCAGATACATCATTAGCATAATTTTGAGCAAATCGGCAGGTTGGAACGTTACATTGAACACCTTGTACCACCTAGAGGCATCATTACGCGCCTCGCCCAGGAAATAGACGCAACACATAGCCACCAGCGCGGCTTTGAACAGGAACGGGACATACTGCAAATAGGTTTTTAAATCAATCCAGTGAACCACTATTATAGTAATAAACCCGATGAATATAAATATCGCTTGGCGGGTTAGGTAATACGACGTGTTTCCACCTGCAACCTTATAAGCCATTGAGGCGGTTGAGGAGTAGACCACAAGTAGCGAAAAGACACTCAGTATAGCTATGACAACCCACAGCGCTCTGTCACCCCTAAAAAGGAACTTCTGGCGCTTAGGTAGTGGCGGCAACCTACGCTGCTCTGCCCCACTGTCCGCTATTTCGGTGGATATTCTCTCCGATTCGTGTTCTTGCATTCTAAATTATATTGTAAAACTACTGTTCTCGGTTATGCCTTAGGGATATAATCGTCGTCGTTATCCATTGCATCATCATTATCATAATCAATATAATCACAATAATCATCTGCATTTTCCAGCTCTTTCTTCGTAGGCTTCCTAAATGTAAATATATCATTTGCCACAAAGTTCCACACTAAAGCACCCGTAAATGACAGAGATTTAATCACCAATATCGACTGCACTGTGTAGCCCCAAATATCAAAGCCCATATCACATCTACGACCCAAGAAATATATCAGCCCCAAATTAACAACTAACCCAACAACCGCTACACCGAAAAATCGTGCGTATTCATTGGTCACAGCTGGATTGTGGCTTTTCCACGTCCATATTCTATTAATGTAGTACATCGCCGTAGTAGCCACAGCAAAGGCAAAAGCATTGGCAAACAGCACCACCCACATTTCGTTGGTAATGTGTCCGATAATCATAGTGCTAAGACTATGGTATAGCAGCTCTTCTAATCCCGAAAAATACAACACAAAGGCTGTTACCCCAAAATCTATCAGCAGACCAAACGCGCCAACAATTCCAAACTTTACAATTTTTTTAATCATTATTATATTCATATCCTTAAAATATTACAGGTTTATAATCTATTATTAATATATCCTCAAATTTACATAAAATACTAATTTACAGCGATTTCATCCATAAATACCCACGCTTGGTCGCCCGCTTTGGGATGTCCCTTGGGCAGCGTCACAGGGTTTACAGCAACAACACGCAACCTAGTAGTCTCGATAGGGTCTAACTCTATTCTCTCAGTAGCGATTACGGCGTCATAACTATAACGTTTTTTGGGGCTATGGTTGGCAATAACCACCCATTTACCATCTTTCGTACGTGCGCTCACAACCACCTTAGTTGGCAGAACTACCGAGGTAATGCCCAAATGTTGGAAGAATCGCGCCACTAGTACTCTTGGCGTAATTGGCTGCGGAAAGTCTAGTGTAACCACAAAATCCTTAGCCCGAACCCCTTGCCACGCCTTGTCATCACCTCGGCGAGTAGCAAATTTATTGTCTATAAGAGCTCTCGTTCCTCCGCCCGAATACTGTTTGTCATACCAATTCATATAGGTAACCTTACTAGCCTTGGTGGCTTTGCTCATAAGGTTCGGCACGCGGAGAACTCGTCCCATAATTGTATCGGCTACGAATGCCGCCACCTTGAGTGTAGCCGGTTTAGTTATCACTACCAGCGAATCAGTCCTCGTACTCTCATAGTTGGGTCTCGAGCCATCGAGCGTATATCTCATAGTCACTCCCAGGGTTTCGTTAGTAAGAGTGAGCTCTAGCTCCCCTTTGTCGTTGAACCTCTCACCTTTAACCACAGGCGTGTAGGCACTATTTGAGTAGTCCCACCCATTTTTTCGATAAATCTCTTTAATATTTTCAAGCCTTTTGTTAAACGACACCCAGTTTTTATCCTTAGGGTCGCTCCATAGCGCTTCGCCCAGTGCGGCTAGGCGAGGAAGAAGCATATACTGCAGGTGTTTTTCGGTGATAATATTCTCTGTCCACAGATTAGCCTGCCCACCAATAATATTTTTAGCAATTTGAGGCTCCGTACCCTTAGGTATAATCGGGAAATCATAGACACGTTTTAGCGTATTCGCTCCTCCCCAAGCCTGCGGCTCAAAGTCGGCACTGCCTTGGTAGTGGTCGAAATAGACATAGTCGAGCGGGCACATAATTGCTTTGTTACCACGTTTGGCTGCTTCGAGCCCCCCTTCCCAACCCGTCCAGCTGGTAATCATCGCGTCTTTCGGTATAGTGCCTTCGGTCAGTTCGTTCCACCCAATCATAGTTTTACCCAGTGATTTGAGGTGTTGGTCGATACGATTAACAAAATATCCTTGTAGGTCGCCCATTGATTTAATCTTATTACTCTTCATCGTTTTACGGCAATCCGCACATTTGCCCCATTGGTCAAACGCGACTTCATCACCGCCTATATGTATATACTTAGAAGGGAACATTTCCGCCACTTCCGAGAGTATATCCGTAAGGAACGTATAGGTCTGCTCTTTGCCGACACAGAACACATTTGGGTCGCCCTCAACATCCGTACATTTAAGTTCGGGGTAAAGGCTCAGTATCGCCAAGCTATGCCCAGGCATTTCGATTTCGGGAATTACCTCAACGCCACAGCTATCCGCAAAACTAACGATATCACGAATCTCATCTTTGGTATAAAACCCTCCGTGAGCCGCAGGATTGCTAGCATCGGCAAGCTCGAGGTTAGTCCACGGAGCTTCGGGGTGTTCGTCGACCCTCCACGCCGCACTATCCGTTAGGGCTGGGTATTTATCAATTTGCACTCTCCACCCAATCCCATCGGTTAGGTGCCAATGTAGTTTATTGAGTTTATGAAGTGACATCATTTTAATGACCTCTTTAATTGCGTCGGGTTCAAAGTAATGGCGCGACACGTCGAGCATAAGTCCTCTCCACTCGTATTGCGGATAGTCATAAATATCGACTTGAGGCAATTGCCTGTCTTTATAAAGTTGTGACAGCGTGGTCATTGCATAGATAATGCCAGAATAATTTTTGGCTTTTACGTAGGCATCTTTTTCGTTGATAACAATACGGTAGCCATCATTATGTTGGATAGTACTATCGAGGCTCACATTAAGCACTCGCCCATCGCCATCGATAGGCAGGTTGATAACCTGAGCAAATCTATTTACAAGTTTGGAGAGTGTTTCATTGCCTTTGCTCTGTATGCTCGATAGTCGCACACTTTCCTTGCCAACAGCGAGGTGGTGCGGCTGGGGTATAACGCCCTTAGCCGTGAACTCCTTTGTTGTACAAGAAGCTAGCGTCAGCGCAATAGATGCGCTTATTATTAGTGGTCGTAATCTCATTTAATTTTCTAAATGTAAATTGTATATATAATTCCTTTTTCCTGCTATTCCGAACCATACGGAGCGTTGACTTTCGGGTTATTAGTCTATCAGCGTTAGTGTTCCACCGTTTTCGATTTGTGCATACGAAAGCTCAGCAAGCGGAGCATCTTTGCCATCAATCAGTGTTTTGGTGTGATAGACGTTAGTTCCTTGTTTTTCGATAACGAAAGTTTTGTTTTCGCCAAGGTGTATAGTAGTTTTCGTAAACAGTGGCGAGGTAATAACAAAGTCGCCTCCGGCAGGGTTTGGTTGATAAATCCCCATCGCATTGAGCATATACCACGCCGACATTTGCCCACAGTCTTCGTTTCCGCTGAGTCCGTTAGGGTCGTCAAAATATAGTTCCGTAATAATCTTACGTGCTAGCGCCGCTGTTTTCTCAGGTTTTCCCATCGCTGCATAGGCAAAAATAGTGCTATGGCTAGGTTCATTTCCGTGCGAGTATTGCCCAACCATTCCCGAAATATCAGGAGAGCTATTAGCATTTCTCACATAAGGCGTAGAGAACAGGCTATCTAGTTTCGCTTCAGCCTCTGTCATCGAGTCAAACATACCGAAAAGTCCTTTATAATCGTGAGGAACCATCCAGCTATATTGCCACGAGTTACCCTCACAAAAATCATCTTCGCGGTGAGACGAAAACGCTGGGTCGAACGGTGTTCTAAAACTTCCGTCCGCCAAAACTCCTTTTATGAAATTGTCATTCTTGTCAAAATATCTTTTATAGTTTTCACTACGTTTAGTAAATCTTTCGGCATCCTCTGTTTTGCCCAATTTGGTAGCCACAGCCGCAATAGCCGCATCCGAGATACAGTATTCCATCGCTTTTGCCACCGATTCTAGCTCTTTATCGCCGGGGATAAAGCCTTGTTCTCTGACCTGTTTAAGTCCTCGTTCGTCAAGTTCGGCATAGTTCAGCATAGCGTTATAGGCTCTGTCGTAGTCGAATCCTTCGATATTTTTCATTATAGCATCCGCAATCACCTGCACCGAGCCAAATCCGACCATACAATTGGTCTCATTACCCCAAAGGTGCCACACAGGGAGTTTGCCTTGTTGGTCATAAATCGCCAGCATTGAGTTGACCATATCGGCCACTTTTTCTTTCTCGGTTATAGTAAACAGTGGGTGTGCCGACCTGTATGTATCCCAGAGCGAGAAGATAGTATAGACCGGTCTATCCGACTCATAAATCTCACCATTCGCGCCACGGTATTTTCCATCCACATCATTAAATATGCAAGGGAATATGGCGGTGTGATAAAACGCCGTGTAGAACACTTTTCGGGTCGATTCTGACGAGCCCTCAACCTCTACGCGTCTGAGTAGTTCGTTCCATTTTTCTTGGGCCGTGTCTTGCGCCTGTTGAAATGTACATTTTTCGGCAACATAGTTTTTCTCTGCTCCCGCAACGTCCACACCAGAGATAGCTACTTTGGCCTCTACGACCTGAGCATCTTGAAATTCTATAAAAGTATAAGCTCCAGGAACGATTTTAGTCGTTTTTGTTTGTTTGTTATATGCTGTATCAGCGATAGTTTTAATGCTTTTTATTGGAGTGTTAAAGTGGGCAGAGAAATACACTCTATCATCTTCGGCCCAACCTTTTGAGAGTCGGTATCCTGTGATAGTTGTATCGTTAACCATTTCGACTTTACAGTCATAAGCAGCATCCCAACCGATACCTTGGAACATATTTATAACCATTTGTGGCGCAGCTCCCTCGGGGTATGTGTAGCGGTGGTGCCCTACTCTAGTTGTAGCAGCAAGCTCCGCTTTGATATTGTAGCGAGTAAGCACTGTGCTATAGTAATATGGTTTTGCAATCTCTTTGCTTTTGTCATAATTTGAGAGATATGTAGTTTTGTGGGTGTACTCGGGGTTGCCCGTTACTGGCATAAACAAGATGTCTCCCTTATCTCCGATACCCGTTCCGCTAAGGTGAGTATGCGCAAACCCAATCACTGTGGAATCCGAGACGTGGTAACCCGAGCACCAGTCCCAGCCCTCGCTAACGTTTACAGGCCCTAGTTGCACTAGTCCTCGTGGAACCGAAGCCCCAACGAACACGTGACCGTGACCACCGCTACCAATATGTGGGTCGACAAATTGAGTAAAGTCCGTAGTCGTTTGTTTCGGCGCGCAAGAGACCGCTGTAACAATTAATGCAGAGATAAATAAGAGTTTTTTCATTGGTTTATTTTTTGTGTTGTGTAATTATAGAATACTTAAGGTTTAATTAATTGAGCAAATATAGTAAAAAAAAACCACTTATTGGGGGTGGTGATGAATTTATAGACGATGATACACCAACTAACGACCCACTATCACCATACACTATCTCTATTCCATTGACCATAAATGCCCTAAATAAAGACCAAAGTGTACAAATTAACAATTTTGTACTGACAAAT
>CAMQUV010000051.1 GCA_947037995.1 uncultured Rikenellaceae bacterium | reverse complement strand
AGGCGAGGCGGTCACAGCAGATATATTCAACTGGCTGGCAACTCACTGGATTCCTAACGTACTGTTTTTCGTGATATTCCTAATCTTTGCAATGTCATTCTTCGGAGCGTTCGAAATCAATATGCCATCCAAACTGGTAGGCAAAAGCGACCAACAATCAGACAAAGGAGGAATAATTGGAACATTCTTTATGGCCACTACACTCGTACTGGTTTCGTTCTCGTGCACAGGCCCAATCGTCGGCACAATTCTAGTAAAATCAACGCAAGGCGAAATCTGGGAACCAATCATAACTATGATAGCGTTCTCTGCAGCGTTCGCACTGCCCTTTACAGTGTTTGCGTTCTTCCCATCACTACTCAAAAATTTACCTAAATCGGGTGGATGGCTCAATTCAGTCAAAGTTGTACTGGGTTTCATCGAACTTGCACTTGGACTTAAATTCCTATCCGTTGCCGACCAAACATACCACTGGGGGCTGCTCGACCGAGAAGTCTACCTAGCTCTGTGGATAGTAATATTCTCACTAATGGGACTGTACCTGCTTGGCAAAATCAGATTCTCACACGATAGCAAAATGGAGACCGTACCGGTCAAAAGACTATTTATGGCTATCGCAGCATTCACGTTCGTTGTCTATATGATACCGGGAATGTGGGGAGCGCCACTCAAAGCACTCTCAGGATACCTGCCGCCAATGCACACTATGGACTTCCAACCATCGCAAGGTGGCGGTGCAAACGCTAATGCTAGCTACCTCGAACTGTCTAAACTCAAAAACGGAAAACCGATGTATAGCGACAAACTACACCTGCCTGCAGGACTACACGGATTCTTCGAATACAACGAAGCACTCGAATATGCCAAAGCTGTCAACAAACCACTGTTCCTAGATTTTACAGGACACGGATGTGTCAACTGCCGCGAGATGGAAGCCAATGTGTGGAGCGACCCAACTGTCAAAAAAATACTACGTGAGAACTATGTTATTGTAGCGCTTTATGTAGATGATAAGCAGGAGCTTCCCGAAGACCAATGGAAAGTTTCTAAGGGTGGTAAAACACTGAAAACTATTGGTAAAATTAACGCCAACTGGCAAATCGAAAGATTTGGAGTCAACGCACAACCTTACTATTGCCTGATGAACCCTTATAACGAGGAGCTAATCGTAGAGCCAAGAGCGTATAACCTTGACGTGGCGGGATTTATTGAATTCCTCGAAAGTGGACTTATTAAATCAAGCTTGAAATAACAAAATATATGGAGAAAGTGATGGGGGCAGTAGTATGCCCCCATACTTTTATCTACACGCGAGGCTGGGAACTAGCTGAATGAAATCGCGAAAAAGAATAACAAATTATGAATAAACTGCTAAAAAAACCTCTAATACTGTCGCTCCTAAGCGTCCTACTGCTAACAATCCCGTGGTACACCGAAGGGGTGTGGTTTTTGAGCATATTAGGAGGGTTTGTGCCCCTGTTTTTCATACAAAAAAACAGCAAACATCCACTTTTATGGGCTGCGCTAACATTCTTCCTGTGGATTATGGCAACCCTCTGGTGGGTAAGCATAGCTACAATACTGGCACTAGTAATGGTACCGCTGGTTGGAATGATATTCACGTTTGTGCCGTGGGCTATTTTCCACAAACTAACGAAAAAAAACTGCTCCGAATCGGTGAAATGGACACTCTTCGTAACGATATGGATATGCGCCGAAGCTGCCTACACTCACCAAGATATTAGCTTCCCCTGGCTCACTCTGGGCAACGCCGCAAACCCAGTCTTTGCACAGTGGTATAGCGCAACAGGTGTCTTCGGAGGGTCACTGTGGATACTGATTTGTAACATTCTTATCTTCAAACTTATCGAAAACTTCAATAAGTCTAAATCCCCAATCACCCGAAGCACAATTTCGAGAGCCTTAGGCAGTCGGGGCATAGTGACTGGAGTTGTGATTTTGCTACCTATACTAATATCTGTTTCGATGTATATTTATAGGGGTACTGAAATATCTAACGAGATTGGTTCTGCTAAGGGGGTAGAAGTCAGTGTGATACAGCCAAATATAGACCCTTATACGGAGAAATTCGACCGCCTGTCCACTACCGACCAAGTATCGTTAATGCTAACCGAGGCAACAAAAGCCCCGACGAGCACAGACTATTACATACTCCCCGAAACAGCAATAAGCGGTGGGGTTTGGCATAACTCGGCAAATGAGGCGAGAGCTATAAGGCTGTTACGTGGATTTTTAAAGCACCACAATCCGTCGGCCGAATTTGTAACAGGAGCGAGTACTTATAGGGTAATGGATAAAGCGGAGCCGTATGATTATAACTCGAAGTCAATCGGCGAAATACGATATATGTCGTACAATACGGCGATTTGGGTCGACACAACCTTGCACCTTGATTATTACCACAAGGCCAAATTGGTTTGTGGCGTCGAGACAATCCCCTACCCTAGTATTTTCAAGGCATTAGATAAGACGTTCAGCATCAATTTGGGGGGATTAGGTGGCACATTGGGTCGTAGTGCAGAGCGAGCCGTATATGACAGCATCGGAACGGCTATATGTTACGAAGGGATTTACGGTGAGTTTTTCACGGGTTACATACGGGAGGGTGCCCAGTTAATGTTCATCATAAGCAACGATGGTTGGTGGGGCGACACCCAGGGACACAAACATTTGTTACGATACTCGCGCCTGCGAGCCATCGAGACCGACCGTTGGATAGCACGTTCGGCCAACACGGGCATATCTGCAATCATCAATCCACGCGGCGAGGTGGTCGAAAAACTAACGTGGGACAAGCGCGGACAGCTCGCTCAAAAAGTTTACAAGCGCGACACGTTGACGCCCTATGTAGTTTGGGGTGATTCGATAGCTCGATTGTCTTTATATATAATGTCGTTACTAATATTTTACAGGCTAGGGCAGCATTATAGAAAAAAAATCGTATCTTTGTAGGCAAATACAATGATAATTCCACCGAATAAAACAAAGAAAATATAGTTATGATAATAGAGAAATTACAGGGCGTCAGAGACCGCTACAAAGTTATATCAGAGCAGATTACCGACCCTGATGTAATGAGTGATATGAAGCGCTACATACAGTTAAGCCGCGAATACAAGGAGCTTGGACCGATAGTTAAAGCTGCCGACGACTACGTCACAGCATCGTCGAATTTACAGGCTGCAAAAGATATGTTCTCGAAAGAGAAAGACGACGATATGAAAGAGATGGCACGTGGTGAAATCGAAGAGCTCGAGCCACGCATCTCGCAGCTCGAAGAGGAGATTAAGCTACTGCTAATCCCAGCTGACCCACAAGATGCCAAAAACGCTATTGTCGAGATACGTGGTGGAGCAGGCGGTGACGAGGCGGCAATTTTCGCCGGTGACCTTATGCGTATGTACCTCAAATTTTTTGAACGCCGAGGCTGGAAAGCCGAAATCACTAACCAGAGTGAGGGCACAGCAGGAGGATTCAAAGAGATAGTAATAAAAGTTATCGGCGAGGGAGTCTACGGAGTCCTGAAATACGAATCGGGAGTACACCGTGTTCAGCGAGTACCACAAACTGAAACGCAAGGAAGAGTACATACTTCTGCAGCATCTGTTGCCGTACTACCAGAAGCTGAGGAGTTCGACATCGAAATCAAAACTGATGACATCCGTAAAGATACGTTCTGCTCAAGCGGACCGGGCGGACAGTCGGTAAATACTACCTACTCTGCCATTAGACTAACCCACATACCTTCGGGAATCGTGGTTCAGTGCCAAGACCAAAAATCACAGCTCAAAAACTACGACAAAGCGTTTGCCGAACTGCGTACTAGGATTTACAACCTCGAGTATCAAAAATACCTTGATGAAATCTCATCAAAACGTAAAACTATGGTATCTACGGGTGACAGGTCTGCCAAAATTAGAACCTATAACTACCCGCAAGGGAGGGTCACAGACCATAGAATTGGATACACAATGCACAACCTTCCGACATTTTTAGATGGCGACATACAAGAAGCGCTCGACAAACTACAATTTGCCGAAAATGCCGAAAGACTTGAAGCTGCCTCAAAAGAATAAACAAACCTAAAACAGATAAACCAATGAAACAAAAATCACTACCAAACGCAGCTGCGACACTTGTACTAGGAATCCTTTCTATTCTAACTGGATGCTACTTCATAGGACTTATCCTTGGAATCATAGCACTTATAATATCAAACGACGCGATGAAGTTGTACCGAGAAGACCCGACAGCGTGGTCAGACTACGCACTTCTTAATGCAGGCCGCATAACAGCAATCATAGGCACTGTGCTCGGGGGATTATCTATATTTTTATGGATTTTTTATCTCGGAATATTTAGTACTATTTTAAATTCAGGATACAAAAACAATCTTTTTGATTTATAGTATCATAACTGCCTACACGACATAATGATAGAAAACATCTTCACACTCCCTTGCCTTACTAAAAAGTTTACAGGCTGGGAGTGTTTGGCGTGTGGAGGACAGCGGAGCGTCATAGCACTCCTTGAAGGCGATATAATACTCAGCCTAAAGATGTTCCCTTCGCTAATCCCGCTACTACTGATAGCCGTCATAGCACTCCTACCGAAGTCTATATTTAGGAGGTTAAGGATAAACCGCAGAAAATTTTTCAGTGTAGCACTGCTGTCGATATTGGCGATAACTATTGTTGGATACGTATTGCGCAACACCGTTTTCAACACAACGTGCTAACCACAAACAAACAGACAATCAATTGGAAAGTGTAGTATTTACAAAAAAAATACTATATTTGTACTGTACCGACACGCTATAACGCTATGTGCTAAGCGAGTCGACTGAGCTGAAATGCAACAGCTGTACTTTAGTTAATAACCCATAATTATTATAATATGAGAAACAAACTACCCTACATTAGTGCCTCCTCTTTTATGGCCGGATTGTCATTTCCACAAATATTTTACAGCGATGCTGTAATATATCTATCAGCTCTTGCAGTAGGAGCTTACTATGACGCCACTAAAAAACACACCCTATCTCTCATCTTGTATAGTAACTTTGTAGAAGCCCGCACAGCGCTCAGCTTAAACCTAAGCATAATTCTAACAATAGTAGTTAAACGAATCCTTACATACTATTTCCTAGGCATCTAACATACTCACTCATAGGCAATATTGTCCACAAAACATTTTATACAATAACACAAATGTTCGCTCCTGTCATTGACATATCCGATTTGCTAATACACCTAGCCTTAATGCTCGCATATAAATTTGGTCCGATAATAGGTTTAACAATAATTTTACCCCTAGTGTTCATTTTTCGCAAAGCTGACAAACCCGTATGGGCAGCAATAATCCCATTCTACAACATTATAGTCACTCTCCAAATCATCAAGAAGCCTCTTTGGTGGTTCTTTTTACTGTTAATCCCGATTGCGAACATCCTCTTTATTATTGGCATTGCCTATGAGCTCTCACGAAGGTTCGGCAAACAAACAGGATTTACGGTCGGCATAATTCTACTTCCAGGTATATTCCTGGCAATACTAGGGTATGGAAAAGCAAAATATATAGAAGACGACAACCTCCTGACGTAAACGCAATCTAAAAACAGCCCTAATACACAATTCGCCGCATAGTTAGGACATATTGTCCACAAAACATTTTATACAATAACACAAATGGCTCCTGACCTATCCGATTTACTAATATTCCTAACCTTAATGTTCGCATATAAATTTGGTCCGATAATAGGGTTAACAATAATTTTACCCCTAGTGCTCATTTTTCGCAAAGCTGACAAACCCGTATGGGCAGCATTAATCCCATTCTACAACATTATAGTCATCCTCCAAATCATCAAGAAGCCTCTTTTGTGGTTCTTTTTACTGTTTATCCCGATTTCTAACATCCTCGTTATTATTGGCATTGCCTATGAGCTCTCACGAAGGTTCGGCAAACAAACAGTGTTTTCGGTCGGCATAATTCTACTTCCAGTTATATTCCTGGCAATACTAGGGTATGGGAAGGCAAAATATATAGAAGACGACAATCTTCTGACGTAAACGCAATCTAAAAACAGCCATAATACACAATTCGCCGCATAGTTAGGACATATTGTCCACAAAACATTAAATACAATAACACTATGATAGGACAATTTATATCCACAACAGCTATAGTAATCGCGTTGATAGTATTCCTTTTATCAATCATACTATCCGTAACAGGAATACCAGCATTAATATCATTAATATTCCTTTTCAATATAGCAGAAAAACCGGGATGGGCAGCAATAATCCCATTCTACAACATTATAGTCATCCTTCAAATCATCAAGAAGCCTCTTTGGTGGTTCTTTTTACTATTAATCCCGATTGTGAACATTCCCTTTATTCTGATTACGATATTTGAGTTCACACGCAGATTCGGCGCCGAAACAAAAAGCGAGTCTGCCTTAATGGTAGTTATGATTATGTTCCTTCCGTTGTTTGCGCTTAATAGTGCAAGTTATGTAAGCGACGAAGGCTTCACAAAGCAACACTAATGCACCCTACCAATTCGCCGCATAGTTAGGACATATTGTCAACAAAACATTAAATACAATAACACTATGATAGGACAATTTATATCCACAACAGCTATAGTAATCGCGTTGATAGTATTCCTTTTATCAATCATACTATCCGTAACAGGAATACCAGCATTAATATCATTAATATTCCTTTTCAATATAGCAGAAAAACCGGGATGGGCAGCAATAATCCCATTCTACAACATTATAGTCATCCTTCAAATCATCAAGAAGCCTCTTTGGTGGTTCTTTTTACTATTAATCCCGATTGTGAACATTCCCTTTATTCTGATTACGATATTTGAGTTCACACGCAGATTCGGCGCCAAAACAAAAAGCGAGTCAGTCACAATGGTACTTCTGATTATATTCCTTCCATTATTTGCAATTGATAATGGAGCTAGCAATTATGTAAGCGACGAAGGCTTCACAAAGCAACACTAATGCACCCTACTAACTAAAATAATTACAGGCTATGCCCTGCGAGTCAAAGGTGGCAACACCACACGAAATTCGCCTGTCGGCATTCCATAACTAATAGCATAGGCAAAGCCTATCAGTAGCGGCCTCCCCCAGCCGCACTGATAAATCAGCACGACAGGCC
>CAMQUV010000050.1 GCA_947037995.1 uncultured Rikenellaceae bacterium | reverse complement strand
GAGCCGCCCCCACGGCTCAGACTGAAACTGGTATTTCAGCCTCACCTCGGCTCTCTACACAAAAAAACCAACCAACCCTTTGGATGCTATCAGCCCAGTGAGCCAAAGCCTACCCCCGCGGAGGCTCGCTTACAAGAAGCGAACTAAAGGAGATAAATCTCCCTCCACAGGCTTTGACTCAAACCAAACAGTAAACCTGAACTATAGTAATATGGAAAGGCGCGAGCCTATCAGTAGCGGTGCTAACAGCACACGAGTTCTTCCCCCAGTCGCACTAATTAATCAGCACGACAGGCTGCTTTTACCAAACAGCTTATTACTACTTTCAAAGCCGACAGGCAATTAGAATGGGCCTGTGACCCCCAGCGGCGGATTCCCCCCGCCGCCGCTGAACAAGTCAGCGCCAGCAATCCGCCGTGACCAAATAATAAAAAAAACCAACGAATCAAAACCAACCAACTTCAAAGCCGACAGGCAATTAGAAGGGGCCTGTGACCCCCAGCCGCACTGATAAATCAGCACGACAGATTGCTTTGACTTAATCAATTACAACCTACTAAGCTGCAGGTAATTAGAATGGGGCTGTGACCCACGATAGGCAATAAAACGGGCTGTATTTTTCACATTTATTCAAAAAAAAGTTTTGTTTAATGATAAATTAATATCTATCTTTGCCCCACAATGGTTTCCATCAACAAGATATTAGTCACAATATTTGGGAATTAAAAGGGAATGTAGTGTAAATCTACAACAGTTCCCGCTGCTGTAAGTTTCTTTAAGAATTTAATGAATCTAGCCACTGACACGTGTTGTCGGGAAGGCATTTAAATTTGAAACGAGTCAGAAGACCTGCCACTGTAAACAGAAAATAGTACTTATACGGAGAATGTAAGATGTTTGACAGTTCCTCAATTGCAGGATGCTTCATAATCAACCCCTACCCTTTTCGTATATTTAAGTACTACGTATGAATACTTAACTACTTAATAATATGATGATTATGAAAAACCAAACCCTATCCGCTATCTCAATCCTAATGGTAGGATGTACGCTTGTAGCCTGCTCACCCGAAACCCCGATGGTCAGTGATGGCGGCTATGTCAAACCCAATGCCGAAAGCTCTAAATACCAAACAAAAGTTATTGAGTATATGCCTGCGCCAGGCCAGTTTATCAACGAAGATAACCAATATTTCGCAACTGCCGAGGAGGCTAACGCCGAAGCACTCAAAACGCTGAAAAATGGAAACTATGTGTCCCTAGGTGGCTTCGGAGGATATATCGTAGTCGGCTTCGACCATAGCATCGCTAGTGGTGCTGGATACGATTTCTTTATCAAAGGCAACCCATTCCATAACTCGTCCGAACCCGGCATTATCTATGTTATGCAAGACGCAAATGGCAACCGTATGCCCGACGATATGTGGTACGAACTCAAAGGCTCTAACTATAACGCACCATCTACTGTTCGCGATTATGAAGTGACTTACCATAAACCAACCACTAAGTTTTCTAACGTAAAATGGACCGACAATAAAGGCGGCAAAGGAGAAATCGAATACCTACAAAGTTTCCACAACCAAGACACCTATTTTCCTAGCTGGGTGACAACGTCGACGTACAAACTCAAAGGAACGCGCCTCGAAACCAAAGTGGTGTTTAATGAGACTAGTAAAGAATACGAAATGCAGGATTTTGAGTGGGGATATGTCGATAATTTCGGAAGCGATTATATTACGGGGCAATACCTCAATGGCTTTAAAATTAGCAATGCCGTAGACATCAAAGGCAATGCTGTTAAACTGGAATATATCGACTTTATTAAGGTGCAAGCGGCTGTAAATGCTACGGCAGGACACCTTGGCGAGGTATCTACTGAAGTGGTTAGTTTTGTCGACGCACGTCTGTAATTCGTAGTCTTTAGTAACGGTTTAGGTAAAAGGATTATGAAAAAACTTTTGGTAATAGCAGCACTGTTTGGTGCGGTGATATCGGTCGAGGCCGGTGTTCGGGCTATGCCTTCCGACACGCTGAGAGTAGCGCAGGGCGACGAGGTCGTTGTGCGTGCTACGATTAGAGTCGAGAACCAAGCTGTCACTAAAACCGTAATTGACTCGCTCCAAATAGCGCATTCTGCCAACTCCTCGCTAGCCGAACTTATATCAAAATCCACGCCGGCGTTCATCAAAACGTACGGGCAAGGCTCTATCGCCACAATATCGTTCCGTGGCACAGGCGCTTCGCACACTCAAGTACAGTGGAATGGAATCAATATCAACAACCCTATGCTGGGGCAAGTTGACTTCTCGCAAATCCCAGTCGGTTTTATCGATAATGTCGAATTGTATCACGGCGGAAGCTCGCTCCACAATAGCACTGGAGCTCTGGGAGGAGCTATCTCTATCGCAACCAAACCACAGTGGGACGAACCGTATCACGGCAGTGTGATGCAAACAGTTGGGAGCTTCGGCAAGGTGCAAACTATCGCTACTATTGGCGCCGGAAACCGCAAGGTGCAAGGTAAATTGAGATATATGTTCGATATGGCTGAAAACGATTTCAGCTATTTCAATACGGCTATCCCTCCGTTCGAAAAAACCAAACAGACCAACGCGAGCTACAAAAAACACGCGGTGGCAGGGGATATTTACTATAATGTCGGACGCAATAACTTTTTAACGCTCAACGGATGGTTCCATACCTCCGATAGAAATTTGCCAACAATTATGTCGTACGAGGGGCTTGGCAGACGCGAAAAAGACAATACAACAGACGTCCGCGCAGCTCTGAAATGGGCTAAGTATTGGGAGGACGTTTCCACTCAACTGGTTAGTGGCTACACGCGCACAGATATGGACTATCTATTGTCAAATAAAACTTATTTCGACTGGGTTCAGAATGCTTCGTCGAGCAGTTCGACCAACTCTTTTTTCAATACTTATAGTGTAAAATGGGATATTTCGGATAGAAGTGTCCTCAAGGCTAAGGTGAATGTTGACTACCACGATGTCTCGACAAACAATAAACTGACACAAGAGGGCTACGCCAATAATAGGTTAGAGGGCGGTGCCACGGTGAGTTTTCACCATAGTTTCAGTAAATATTTGTCGGGATATCTGCTTGTTAGTGAGGAGCTTTCGGATGGAGAGTTCTCGCCCGTAATGCCGTCGGTGGGGCTGTCGACCAATCCGTTGAACAGGGGCAATTTGAATATCGCGATAAATGGTACGCGCAATTACCACAAGCCAACTCTTAATGACCTGTATTGGCAGCCTGGGGGGAATCCCGATTTGCGCCACGAGCAGGGGTATAGCACTGATTTTACGGTCGATTATGCTGAGAAATGGGGCGATTTCAACCTTAAAATTCACGCTTCGGCGTATATGTCGTGGATAGATGATTGGATTATTTGGCAACCCAGCGATTTTACGTATTGGACTGCACAGAACATTCAAAACGTATTTTCACGAGGCGTCGAGGCTAATGTAGATATGAAATACTCGGTTTCGGGTGTCAATTTGAGGCTAGCGGCCAACTACGCTTTTACGCGTACAACCAACGAAAGTGATGATGTAAAAGAGCTCGCCTCCTACGGTAAACAGCTGATATATGTACCTTTACAGAAGTTCAATATATTATTTGCCGCTGAGTACCGCAAGTTTTATTTAGATTTTGCGTGGAACTATACGAGTGAGCGATTTACCAGTTCGTCCAACGAGGTGACCCGTCATAATTTACCGGAATATACGGTTTGTGATTTGACTGTGGGCAAGAAGTTTTTTTGGGGCGAGGGTGATAAGCGTGGTTTGGACGTTCAGTTTAGGGTGAATAATATATTTGATGTGCATTATCAATCGATATTGTGGAGGGCTATGCCGGGGGTGAATTTCCAGGTACAAGTGAAATTCAAATTTTAATTTAGGTGATAAAAATAAAATATATATAGTAAAACAATATGAAAAGAGCATTATTGATATTATCGTTTTTAGCGATTTTTCTAGGCGGTTGCAACGAGCCATTTGGTTCGATGGAGCCCAATGTGTATGTTGATTTTACGGGCAGAAGGGGCGTTTTTATTGGGTGTGAGGGTAATTTTATGTATGGCAATGCGTCGCTTTCGTTTTACGACAAGCAGACCAAAGAGGTCTACAATCAGGTGTTTTATGGCACCAATAACTTCCCTATGGGCGATGTTCTGCAATCGGTGAAGATTCAGGGTGATTTGTTATATATGATGGTCAATAATTCGGGCAAAATTTACGTAGCCGACAAGAACAGTATGGTTTATAAGAGTAAGATTTCGGGTTTAACGTCACCTCGTTACATTAATTTTTTGGGTGGCGATAAGGCTTATGTGTCCGATTTATATTCGCCAGCGATTGCTGTGATAGACACGCGCCTCAACGAGGTTACTGGCGGCGTAATGATTGGTTTTGCGGAGGGTGGGACGCCGCGTTCTACCGAGGAGATGATACGGTATAAGGACTTTATATATACTTGTAGTTGGTCTTATTGCGACCAAGTTTATAAGATTGATACGCGCACGGACAAAGTTGTCGATTCGCTCCGTGTGACAAAGCAGCCCAATTCGTTGGTTTTGGACAAGAACAATAAGCTGTGGGTAATGTGCGATGGTGCTTATGTTGGCTCGCCCTATGGCAAGGTCAATGGCGCGCTTTGTCGCATTGATGCTGAGACTTTTACGATTGAAAAAACGTTTGTTTTCAGTGATGAGACTGTGCAGCCCAGTAGGTTGCGTCTCGATGCTTCGGGCGAGAATATTTATTATGTCTATGGCAGGCATAAGAGTGGGGGCGATGATTATGGTATTTACAAAATGTCGGTCGATAGTCCGACTACGCCAACACAGCCGTTTATTAAAACGGGTGATAAGTTGATTTACTCGTTGGGGATTGATAATAGTGACGGGGATATTTATGTGGGTGATGCTATTGATTATTCGCAGGCAGGTATGATTTATCGGTATAATTCCGAGGGTGAGTTGGTCGATAATTTTCGAGCGGGCATAATTCCGGGGAGTTTTGCTTTTAAATATGAATAGAAAAAAAATACACACTAAATATTAACTAAAAAAATTAAGAAGATGAAAAACAAATTACTATTAATGCTATTCCTTTTAGTAGGAATGCTAGGATTTACAGGCTGCGAAGACACGTTAATACCACCAGTGCCAGTAGTGCCAGAACCAGATGTCGAAGAAGAGTGGCCGGGCGACCCTACGTTTATGGTTGCCGAGAAGCAGTTAGTTGCTGATTACTCGGCATATACTGTAACGGATGTGTCGTGGGTTGAAAAAGATGGTTATCAAGTGGGGAGTTTCGTTGGTACAGCAAAAAGTGCGGGCGTATCTATTAGTGCTTGGTATGCTATCGCTGGTGAGAAAGCCAGTCGTCATATCGACGTAGCTAAATTAGGTGTGGCAATTCCAGCTCTAATTAAGCCGGCTTTCGACGCTACTGTGTATGCCGATGCAGCGGTTTGGACATTAGATGAGATTGAGTTGGAGAATAGATATAATGGCGAGACAGAGGAGCGTGTGTATGAGGTTGAGTTAGATAACGTTTCGAATAAGGATTTGTGTGCTGAGGTCTATTTTGACGCAGTTACAGGAGGGTTCTTATTTGCCAAAGAGGAGGTAGATGCTTCGGGTGATGATAGTGACGACAGATATGTGGTTGACGAGCGCCTAAAAGCGGCAGTTAAGGCTATACATCCTGAGGCTCGAGTTATTGATGCTTCGAAAGAGGACGGTTTTATTGAGGTTTTGGTTTTCGATAAAGGACTTGAGATAGAGATGTTGTTTACGGCTGAATTTATTTATAAGAGCGGTGAGTATGAGGTTGCTTATTCTGAGTTACCAGCTAAGTATTCGAGTGTAAATGCGTGGATATCTACGCCTGCTAATGGATTTCCGACCCCCGAAGCGACTAGCGAGGTTGAGATTAGGGAGGGCGCTGCTCTTGTGATTGATGGGGTAGAGTGTCGTGCTTTTATTGAGCTAGAATACAGTACTATCTCTGGTGCGGTTGAGAATGAGTATGAATTAGGTTTTTACCTCGATGCTGACAATGAGATTATATCGGTGAATACTGAGGGCGGCGGTGTTGAGTTAGGTAAATATACGAATGGTACATTTATTTTGAACGAGGGAAATATGACTAGTGAGCCAGGCGACTTGGTTTTTATATCACCGAGTGGTGCGATGGTCGAAGGGGTGTTTGAACTTGAGAATGGCAAAAAATTGCCTGGATTGACCTCTGATTTGTGTATTGCTAATGATAAGATTTATATATTAAGCCAAACAGGTACTTTGACAGTTGTCAATGCTCATTCGTTGAAGCTCGAGCAGGAGTTTACTTCAGAGTTGGGTGATGCTCGTGACTCAAATCCAACACATTTGGCTGTTGTGGGTAATGATGTGTTTATTCGCAATGGAGCTGATTATGGAGCTATATATAGGTTTAATCTTATTACAAAAACAAGTGTTTTTGTTGAGGGTACTAAATATGCGCACAAAAATAGAATGGCAATTATTGATGATAAGGTTTACGCTACGTCAGGGTCAAAAATTCTAATGCTCGAAGAGGGTAAAAATGCGGCTACCAAAACTATTATTATCCCTAACCAGAGGCAATTTGCTTGTCTTTTGCCATCGGACGACGGTAATTTATGGGTCTCTGGCGGAAGAGCGATTATGAAAATGAATGTTGATACTTATGAGATTGAGAGCAATGATGTAAATTACAATGTTGGAGCGGGAATGTTTAGCAGTCCAATCATTGGTGCGATGGGTGATATTGTTTATTTTACTGCTGGAATAAAAGTAATATGCCACGATTTCAAAAACAAAGATGCAGCGACAAATACCACTGTGCCTTTAGAAAATCTTTGCGCTTTGACGGGCTATGATAGAGGGATGTTCTATAATGGTTTGGGAGTAGAGTCTGCATCCAAAAAACTGTACATTAATTTCATTAAGGGCTATGGTAATGACTATCGTTACAACAAGGTTTTGGTATTTGATATTAAATCTGATAAACTGGAATTAAACACTACTTATGAGGATAAAACTCGCTTTCCAGGCGGATTTCATTTCACATCTACTTACGAAGACTAATCGTTTTTAGATAAGAGCTTCAATGTCTTTTAATTGAGATCGGAAGAGCACACGTCTGAACTCCAGTCACCGCTCATTATCT
>CAMQUV010000049.1 GCA_947037995.1 uncultured Rikenellaceae bacterium | reverse complement strand
ATCCGAAGGGTTATTCTGCAACGCATCAGCTTCGAAAAGCACCGATTTAAGCATAGTTTTAGCGGTTATTTTAGCCGTAACCACATTATCCTTTTGCGTGTATTGAACATCGTATTTCGGTTCTGGCAGGTCTAGGTTTTTAAACTGTGTAAAGTAGTAAATCGCTCTGACGGGTGTTCCCGAAAGTTCACCTTCGGCTACAAGCAGCACTTTGCTTGGGTCGTTACCTTCGAGCAGTTGCAGGTCAGAGATAGCAAAAAGCATTTCCGAAGTGTTAGGCTCTACCTCAACATCGACTAGTTGTTCTTTGATTTTTTTCCCTTCAAAGTCCATAAGCGTAACAGATATTTTACCTGTTTGCGGTTTGTCGAGTTTATCAGTAATTCCCCATAGTCTACAAGTAGCTGTTGAGTCAACACGTTCGAACGAAAGAATAGTTGGTGCAAAGCTACGTTTGGCTTGGAATTGCAGCGCTTTCCATCTTCCTTCGCTATCTAGCGAGCTCCACGATGCAACAGGCCACAGGTCATTGAGTTGCCAGTATAGCGACCCCATAGTCCACGGTCTTCTTGAGCGGTGCCCTTCCATCGCAATTTTAATACCTTCTTGTTGTAGTATTTGTGTCAGGTAGACATACGTTCTAAAGTTATCTTTTAGTATAGGTAAATCTCTTGACATATATTCTTCTATAACTCTATAACCTTTAAAGTTTTTTTGATGTATCACCATAGCATCGCTATATAGTTTCATATCTTTCTCTTCAAAGTATTCTCTATACGTATCATAGCAAGCTAGCGATTGGAATCCATACTCGTTAGAGTATCTTCCTGGTTTGTCTTTATATACAGAGAAAGGTTCTTCGTCGTGAAATACTCCCCAGTAGTGCACATCACCCTCTATTTGGCTTTGTGGGTTACCGCGTCCGTATGTAGGCGACGATGGGTGATAGTATCTAGTAGTATCTTGATTTTTCAGCACATTAGGCAGAAGTTCATAGAATAGAGCCTCCATACCAGCGAAGATCTCTTTTTGTTCTGTTTCTGTCCATTTATATACTTTTTGGTAACCCCAGTGGTGCCATAGTTCCGTAATTTCATTATTACCACACCACAGTACAATTGACGGATGGTTTCTTAGTCTTTTAACATTCTCTACGGCTTCTTTCTCTACATTAGCAAAGAACTCTTTATCCCAAGGATATAGCGAGCAGCCGAAGATAAAATCTTGCCACACCATTATACCGTTTTCGTCACATAGTTCATAGAACTCATCATTTTCATATATACCCCCACCCCACACACGTAGGATATTCATATTACTTTCTTTAGTTACATTGACTATCTCTTCATATCTTTCGCTTGTAACTCTAGGTAAGAAGCTGTCTTGCGGAATATAGTTAGCTCCTTTAGAGAAAATCGGCACGCCATTCACTTCCACATAGAATGATTTACCATTACCTACGCTATCTGGCTCTTGCACCCATCTCACTGTTCTAATACCGATACGTTCTGTTTTCGAGTCTAGTTTGGCGCCATTGTGGTCCACCACCATAGTTTGTAGCGCATACAGGTTCGGTTCGCCCGAGCCGTTTGGCCACCACAGTTTTGGATTTTCTATTTGGAAAGGCATATTCACAATATTGATACCTTTCACAAGTTTAAGGCTTTTTTTGGCGAATATATTTCCCATCGTATCAGCCACCGCAATCATTACTTCACCCTCTTTATTGGCTTCAATAGCCACATTCATATCCAGTGTAGCAAGTTCTTGCGACTGTGTTTTTTGAATTACCTGCGTACTTTCTATTCTTAGGGTATTATACCCTTCGAGCATCACTGGTCTCCACAGCCCTACGGTAGCGTATCTAGGGCCCCAGTCCCATCCGTATGAATATGGCGCTTTGCGAGTAAAAACCGATGTTTTATAAGGTTCGCCCTTATCGTTATCAGCAGGAAGTTTAGGGTATTTTTTGGCTAGTGGTTCAGCCACGTCATAAGCTGGGTGGAACACAACTCTAAGTTTATTTTCGCCCGATTTAATTTTCCCTTTGACGTCAATTCTCCACGCTAGGAACATATTGTCAGTTTTCTGCACAAGTTCATCGTTGACATAGACATCAGCGTATGTATCGACCCCTTCGAGCACAAGTATTTGCTCTTCTTTATCGAGGATATTGTTATCAGGGGTGAAATTAGCTTGGTACTCCCACGTTTTTTTCTCAATCCATTGTAGTTTGGGTTCGGCTGTGCCGTTAAATGGATTTTCGATTATTTCAAGGTTGAGTAGGTCCGTGTGTACAACTCCTGGGACAGTGGCATTGAGCCACGCGGTAGAGTCGACATCTTTGAACTGCCAATTTTGGTTAAGTGATTGTTTGATAAGGGAGTTGTCTTGTTGCACAAGGCTCAGAGCCGAGTCCGAGCAAGAGTAAAGCCCGAGGCAGGCGGCAGCAAAAAGCAGGATTTTTTTCATACTAAAGAGTGATTTATAATAGTGATTTGTAATTAGTTGCGTTCGTGTAAAAAATTTTTAAACAATTTAATTCACAAAAATAATAAAAAATTCATTAACTTCGCACCACAACACTTAATTTATTGTATATATAAACCCAATCCCTTAAACACGCGATTTATTTTAATCGCTAGTCAATTACAAATTATGAAATCTACGCTTACCCTTATTTTAGCAATCATTACCCTTTGCCTCAATCAGAGCTGCTCAACCAAAGAAACCCCCGTCAAAGAGTACGACGGAGCGAGGTTCTTCTCGTGGGCAAACTACTCAAAAGACAGAGACTGGGACAAATTCTTTACCGAATTCACTGACATCGGTTTCGACGGACTTATAATATCAGGAAGCCCCGAAAACCTAACCTCACTGGCGAAAATCGCCAAAAAATATGACGTGGAAGTACACGCCTGGATGTGGACTATGAACAACGGAGGTATCGCAAACAGCAACCCCGAATACCTTGACGTAAACCAACTTGGACATAGCCTCAAAGACTCATTGGCATACGTCGGATACTACAGATTCCTTAACCCCGCAATTGATAGCGTGAGAATCAAAATCGCCCAAGGTGTCGAAAAACTGGCGCAAGCCGAAGGGATTACTAGCGTATCGCTCGACTATTGCAGATACGTTGACGCTATACTACCCACTTCGCTCTGGAAAAATTATGGTATCACACAAGAAAGAGTCTACCCTAAATGGGACTACGGATATAACCCCGAAATGATTAAACAATTTCAAAACAAATTCGGCTATAACCCTCAAAAACAAATCGACCCGACGATGGACCAAGAATGGCTCAACTTTAGATGCCAAATACTCAACGAATTTGTCGATAGCCTTGCCACAATCACCCATAAATATGGCAAAAAACTTTCCGCCTCACCGTTCCCTACACCGAAAATGTCTAAAGCAATGGTCTACCAAGACTGGGGAAACTGGAACCTAGATATGGCGTTCCCAATGATGTACCACGGATTCTACTATGGAGATATTAACTGGATTAAACAAGCTGTCATAGATAGCCGCAGAGATATGAACCCCAACACCAACCTGTTCTATGGCATCTATGGACCAGACTTTAACCACCCAAATGCAATAGATATTACCGAAGCACTCCAAACTGCATTCGATAACGGTGCCGAAGGATTCTCAGTATATAGATTTGACAACCTTACACCACAAGTCAAAGCAAAACTCAAACCGTTCCTTGCTAAACACAAAGAACTATTTAACAAAAAATAACAACTCCCTTAAACAATACAACAAAATGTTCTCTAACCAAACGTACTCACTCAGAAGAAAAGAACTGCGAAACAAAATGCAGTCCGGAATAATAATTATACTAGGTAATAACGAGTCTCCGGCTAACTACCCTCATAACACTTTCCACTTTAGACAAGACAGCTCATTCCTATACTACTTCGGACTAAACCAACCAGGTTTCGTCGGAGTTATTGATGTGGATAATGACCAAGATTGCATCTTTGCAGACGATTTTACTCTTGATGATGTTATATGGATGGGCAAGCTGCCCAGTGTTGCGCAACTGGCGGAACAAGTTGGAGTCAAAATATCAAACCCAATTAATGAACTGCAAAACGTAGTCGATAAAGCTGCCAAAGCGGGACGCAAAATACACTTCCTGCCACCTTATCGTACTGATAATAAAATCCTAATTGCTAACCTTCTAGGTGTCAAAATTAGTCAAGTTGCAGAACTCGTTAGCCCAGAACTTGTTAACGCAGTCATAGAACAACGAGAAATTAAATCCGAGGAAGAGATACAACAAATTACCCTAGCCTGCAACACAGGGTACAATATGCACACCACAGCTATGAAAATGTGTAAACCGGGTATGGTTGAAAGAGAAATTATGGGGACGCTCGAAGGTATCTCGCTCAAAGAAGGCGCGGGGGTTTCGTTCGCTCCTATTGTTACCATTAACGGACAAACACTGCATAACCACTTCTATGGTAATACACTAACCGATGGCAGAATGCTACTGGTTGATGCTGGGGCTGAGAACAATATGAACTACTGCTCGGACTTTACTAGAACTATGCCTGTAAACGGAAAATTTACTACCAAGCAAAAAGAAATCTATGACGTTGTGCTGAGCGCAAATATGCTTGTCAAAAAAATATCGAAAGCGGGACTAACCTACCAAGACATACACATCGAATCACTCAAAGAGATGGGACGCGGACTGCACGAACTCGGACTTATCAAAGGCGACCCTATCGAAGCAGCTATGAACGGGGCTGTGGCGATGTTTATGCCACACGGACTGGGACACCAAATGGGACTAGACGTGCACGATATGGAAGACCTTGGCGAAAAACTAGTAGGCTATGATGCCAAAACTAAACGTAGCGAACAATTCGGACTCGGAGCGCTCAGAATGGGCAAAACTCTTAGACCAGGACACGTTATAACAGACGAACCAGGTATCTACTTTATCCCGGACCTTATAGCGAAATGGAAAAACGAAAAGACCTGCGCACAATTCATTGATTTCCAAAAAGTTGAACAATACCTCGACTTCGGTGGAATCAGACTAGAAGATGGACTACTTATCACCGAAAACGGATGCACTGTGCTGGGCGATAAACACATACCACTTACTACGCAAGAAGTAGAAAACGAAATGGCAAAATCATTATAACCAAACATACTGACACAACCTTATTTCAGATTATAAAAAAACAAGCCTAATAGCACAAAAATATGAACGACTGGAAAGAAAGACTCGGAACTGTCTACTCTACCAAAGACGACTTTCAATACCAAACCAATTCGGATAACGAAAATATCGAAACGCTACCCCCTGAGAAACAAAAACTCAGGGTGGCGCTCGATAAACGAAACCGTAAGGGTAAACAAGTCACTATTGTGGCCGATTTTGTCGGCAACGAAACGCAACTCGCTACACTGGCCAAAACTATCAAAACGAAATGCGGAGTCGGCGGCTCATCCAAAGATGGCGAAATCATTATACAAGGTGACCTTCGCGATAAAATCGTAGCAATACTAATTACCCTGGGGTACAAAGCTCGAAAAATATAAAATGACTCTAAAACGCCTGTTAACCACTCTAGCTATTGCACTCTTTGGCATAGCTGCGACCACGCAGTGCGCCAATGCGCAATTCTTTCTACAAGGTACTAACAACGCTAAAACGAAATGGAATCAACAAAAATCTGATAGCTACAAAATAATCTACCCGCAAAACTTCGAAACCACAGCTAACAGAATTGCAAACCTCCTAGATACTATCGCACCGTGCGCACGCTTCGGTATGATACGTAGCAATATACCTATACCAATAGTACTCGAAACGCAAAACCAATACTCTAACGGTATGGTCGTCTGGGCTCCCAAAAGAATGGAACTCGTAACAACGGCCCCCGAAACAACATACGCCACACCCTGGCTCAGGCAACTTGCCATACACGAATACAGACACGCCGTACAAATAAGCAACCTTAATGTTGGTCTCGGAAAAGTAGGGTCGGCTCTATTAGGACAGGCTGGACTGGGAATCGTAACGGCCGTTATTTCAGGCTGGCAATACGAAGGGGATGCTACCAACGCCGAAACTCAACTCACCGAATTTGGACGAGGACTACAACCCGAATTCACTATCGGATACCGCGCCCTTTTTCACGAAAAAAACCACCGCGAAATCAAAAAAACCCTATTCGTTTCGGGCTCGTTCAAAAACTACTACCCCAACGAATACGAGTATGGATACCAAATGGTCAGGGCTACCGAAACGTACCTGCACCCAAAAGTATGGGGCGAGATTTATAACTATTCTGGCCGAAACGCTATACTTATTGTCCCGGACTACTTCTACTTAAAATACAAATACAAAACGTCGTTTAACAAAATTAGGCTCCGAGCATTCGACGAAATGACCGAGCTTTGGAAAGAACACTCAGCCGTTGATAATAACTACAAGCTGTTACTCTCCCAGCCTAATCACTACACAACATACAGCTACCCTATGTCCATTGGTAACGGAAGTATTTTCACACTCAAAGACGACTTTAACACACCAACTCATATTGCTGTAATCGACACCAACAACAACGAGAAAGTCCGTATTTTTACAGGCACAATCAGCTCTCGACCTACGCTCTACAAAGACCGTATCTATTGGAGCGAATTCAAAAGTCATCCGTTCTACGAGAAACAGAATTACTCGGTTGTAAAATCTATTGGCGAGGGTGAAAAAAAACCAACTACCCATCTCAAAAAACAGTCACACTACTTTGTCACACCAACAGACTATCTTATTGGTGCCGTGGCGAATGACTCGTTGGGAAGTGGTTATATCAAATTTTTCGACAAGGATTTTAAACCTGTAAGCGAGCGCCATTTCGCGCTCCCAACTACCCTACATTCACTAACGTGGGATAATAAAACCAACCGCTTTGCATTCATTGCCCTAGACGACAATGGAATGTACCTAGCCTCAATTAGTGCCGAAAATCCCGACACTGACACTGTTAAAATGCACCTTAAACATTCGGCTATAACACTCAGCGGACTGACTGCAAGTGGCGGAGCGCTCTATTTTCACTCCATACAAAGTGGCAAGGACGAAATCCACACGCTAGACATCACTACGGGTGTGCAACGCCGATTAACACGCTCTCAATTCGGAGCCAAACAACCTTTCGTTAAGGGCGATACGATTACTTTTTCGAGTTACACTTATAAGGGATGGACCGTGAGTAAAGCTCGGGTAAATGATT
>CAMQUV010000048.1 GCA_947037995.1 uncultured Rikenellaceae bacterium | reverse complement strand
AGTATTTGGCATAGACCTCGTGAAGCCTCGGGCATCTCATCTCTCTATCCTCTTGCATAACAGTCTCCATCGTAGCGTACGCCGAGGGTAGTACCAAATTATTTTTGGCCAGCGATATACGCGAGCTAACCATATTTGGTTTGTAGTGCTCGTCGGATAGTTGCAGCTCCTTGATAATAGTTTTCAGCAGGTTCGTAGAGTCAGCTTTATCATATATTGTATAATCTGGTTTAAACCCCAGTTTGTCGCTATACTTAGACAATATCTGTCTAAACACCCCGTGGAACGTACCCATCTGAAGCCCTCTAATCATATCTTTGGGTAGTGTTTGCCCAATTCTTTCGCGCATCTCTTTGGCCGCTTTGTTTGTAAAAGTAAGCGCCATAATCTGCCAAGGTTTAATGCCCGACTGTATCATATGAGCAATACGGCACGTCAGAGTACGAGTTTTACCGCTACCCGCTCCCGCTATAATGAGCGTGGGGCCCGTGTAATTTTTTACCGCTTGCATTTGCGGCTCATTCAGCCCTTTATATATTTCGTTGTTTACCATTGTATAGTAGTTTTATTGTTTTTTCTCAAGTAGTCATTAGCCTCGGTAAAGCATCCGCTCCCAAAGAAGCCACGATAGGCCGACAGTGGTGATGGGTGCACGGTTTTAATAACCAGGTGTTTTTGCGTATCAATTAATTTCTCTTTTTTGTGCGCCTCTGCCCCCCACAGCATAAATACGGTTCCGCTTTGCGTGTCGCTAATAATCTTAATAACGGCATCGGTAAGTGGTTGCCACATTTTATAGCTAATTTTCTGGTTCTCTTTGCCATTAAATGTGAGTGCCGTATTGAGCAGCATCACCCCCTGTTGCGCCCAACTGCTTAGGTCGCCAGTTAAGTTTTCGCTTTGCGCCTCTTGGTACATATTGCGCAGCGACTGTGGCAGACGTGTTCCTTGGGGCACCGAGAACGCCATACCCGTTGCAAAAGCGGGGTTTGGGTATGGGTCTTGCCCTAATATGGTGACTCTCACCTCATTAGGTGTGACCATTTGCATTGCTTTATAAACGTTTTCTTTGGCTGGGGTGGCGGCTCCCTCACTTCGTTGGAGGTTCGGGTCGTATGTATTCTGCACAAACTCGTCGAGTTCATTCAGATATTTTTGCCCGAGCATTTCGTCCCAATATTTATGCCATTCGTTCATTTTTAGTACTGAATATTGATGTTATTCAGCTCTGCCACTCTCATAAGCAGCGCTGTGTACTGGAATTGGTTAGTATTATGCGGCACGAGGAACTCTTTGCAGCCTGTTGTGCGTGCCAGCTCTTCGATTACGGCGCGGGCGAATCTCATTCCTTCGGCCGTAGAGGGCACGTGCCCTGTTGCTTTGACAAATGGTTTGCATTTATCGTTAAGGTCTAGGCGTAGAATAATCTTAACATTCTTGGAGCGCGCGTAGTCCACAAGAAATTTGATTTGTGTTTGTGTATAAGAGAACGGCGCGGACAGGTTTTGCCAGCCGGGGCAATCTTGCATCATAATGTCTGATTCGATAGCCCACGATGAGTTTGATATAAGCGAGAGAATGATAGTGGCTCCTTTGGGTTGTTTGTCGATAACACCTTGAATACTGTGTCGGGTGACCATTTTTGGCGCCATTTCGATTTGTCCTTTTTGGACGGGAATAACTTCTGCTGCACCGAAGTCGCCCCAGTGCGTAATGTCGCAGCCGCTGATAATCCATCCCACAGAGCTCTCTTTAATCATCGAGACGAGTATATCCATCGCTTTGAGTGCCGCTTGGTCGGTATTATACAGCACGAGCACTTTGCGTGGCGTGATTGTAATTTGCAGCACATCGGGGTCGAATGTGGTGTGTATGTGTTTTTTGCGCTTGAACTGTATTTTGGGCACAAAGAATTTTTGAAAGAAAGAGGTTGTTACCTCTCCCCCAGCGTTGTTGATAAGGGTGGCTAGCTCGCCTGAACCTTCGATTTTGCCGGAAATCGCGATTTGACGCTCGAGCGAAAAGTGCATAGCGTGGCTATAACTGTGTTTATAGTTAGTATGAGGCCCCGAAACAGTGGTATTTGTTTGCGCTTTTTGGGCTTTAAGAAGGGTTGGTGGCCCCTGAGCATAACTGTTGAAAGTTATGGCTAAGAGGGTTAATATCAGTAATTTACGTATCATAAGTGTAGTTTTTGAAATGGCTAATTTACATAAAATTATGCACTTAGCGAAAAAAAAGTTACCTTTGTTTAGTATAAAAAAATACTCCACAACTCTAAAACACCCTAAAATCCACTCTTTCGTCAAAATGAAAAGACTTGTTATTATCCCCACATACAACGAAATCGAGAATATCGAAGCTATGATTAACAAAGTTATGACGCTCGAGCCATCTATCTCACTGCTTGTGATTGACGACGGTTCGCCAGACGGCACAGCAGAGATTGTTAAGAAAAAACAACTTGAGTACCCCGACCACGTCCACCTTATCGAAAGAGGCGGGAAAATGGGGCTCGGAACGGCTTATATCGCCGGATTTAGATGGGCGCTAGAGCAAAAATTCGATATTATTTCTGAAATGGACTGCGACTTTTCGCACAACCCTAACGACCTTCCAAAACTTATGGCAGCCTGCGAAAACGGCAACGACGTGGCGGTGGGCTCACGATATATTACTGGTGTGAACGTCGTAAACTGGCCCATAGGACGAGTTATTATGTCGTACTACGCCTCGGCTTACGTCCGAAACGCACTCAGCATTAATGTACGAGACTGCACTGCCGGATTCGTCTGCTACAGAGCGGATATGCTAAAGAAAATAGACCTCGACGCAATCAAAATGAAAGGCTACGGATTCCAAATTGAAATGAAATACACAGCCCTCAAAATAGGAGGCAAACTAATCGAAATCCCTATCATATTCACCGATAGAACACAGGGAACCTCCAAAATGAATGGGTCGATATTTGGCGAAGCATTCTGGGGAGTGCTCAAACTCAGACTCAGGAAAATTAGCCCCCGAAAATAACCGCCCTCAACAAAAAAAACAAAATGAAAAATTCACTCATTATATATAACGGAAATATCACTAACGAACAAAAACAATTCGTCGGGTATATTACCATCAAAGGAGATACTATCACGGAAGTCTGCCCTGGACAACCATCGCAAGAGACCCTCGATAACGCCGATGAGAAAATTAATGCCCTAAACGCACTAATTATGCCCGGAGCTATCGACGACCAAGTGCACTTTAGAGAACCAGGCCTCTCCGAAAAAGCTACAATCCAAACCGAATCTATTGCCGCAATTGCAGGGGGAGTTACCTCGTTTATGGAAATGCCAAACACTACGCCGGCTACTACATCAATCGAAGCGCTTAACAATAAACTGCAAATTGCAGAAAATACGGCGTACGCTAACTATAGCTTCTACATAGGAGCGGCGAATAATAATGCCGATGTGATTGCTAATATTGACCCGAAAACTGTGGCGGGAGTGAAAATCTTTATGGGAAGCTCAACGGGGGATATGCTCGTGGATAGAACCAAAACACTCGAAAGAATCTTTGCCGAAGCGCCAGTGCTCATAACAACGCACTGCGAAGACGAAACAATAGTCCAAGAAAACCTACGACAAGCATACGCCAAATATGGTGACGATATACCGTTCGAAATGCACCCGATAATACGTAGCAACGAAGCCTGCGTTAAATCTACCGACAAAGCAATTGAACTTGCCCTGAAATATTCCGCGCAGCTAAACGTACTGCATATATCGACCAAAGAAGAGTGCTCTATGTTTGCCAACAACTTGCCACTAGACCAAAAAAGAATCACCGCCGAAGTCTGCGCACACCACCTGTGGTTTGATAGCAGCGCATACCCTACACTCAAAGGGAAAATGAAATGCAACCCAGCTATAAAAACCGCCGCCGATAGAGACGCCCTTAGACAAGCACTTGCGGACGGTAGACTAGATATAGCAGCGACAGACCACGCGCCACACACACTCGAACAAAAACTAGCCAAATATACATCATCACCATCAGGACTGCCGCTTGTGCAGCACTCGCTGCCTATGCTTATGGAAATCTATAACCCTATGCAGGTGGCGCAATTTATGGCACACAACCCTGCTATTGTGTACAAAGTAGACAAACGAGGATTCCTTAGACCCGGATATAAAGCAGATATTGCGATAGTCCAAAAACAGCTCTGGACTGTCGAGGCGCAAAGCCTACTCTACAAATGCAAATGGTCGCCTATCGAAGGCTCAAACCTACAATATAAAGTCACCCACACAATCCTCAACGGGAAAATCGCATACCAAAACGGCATTGTTAACAAAACTAGTTTTGCGCAACAACTGAAATTTGACCGATAAAAACATACATAACCACGCCACAAAATGAACATATTTCAAAAAATAGTCCTTCTCCTTATAGCCACCACGCTTAGCTCCTGCTCGGTGAAGTACTCGTTCTCGGGTGCATCTATCGCTCCTGACGTCAAAACAGCATCTATCGGCTACTTTAACAATATGGCCGCGATGGTCTCGCCCATACTTTCACCAACGATGACGGACGAACTGACGCAGAAAATTCAACGCGAAACTAGACTCGAAATTGTATCGTCCGAAAACCCCTCAGACCTTTCGTTCGAAGGCGAAATTATTGGGTACAACTCTGCCCCAATCGCTATTTCAGGAGATGAGTACGCTACCCAAAATAGACTCACGATTACCGTTAGAGTTAGATTTAAAAATATTAAACAACCAAACTTCTCATTCAATAAAACATTCTCGGCATACGCTGACTACGATACCAGCCAAATGCTTGTCTCGATTGAAAGCCAACTTATTCCCGAAATTGTGAAAGACCTTGTTGAAAATATATTTAACGAAGCACTCTCTAACTGGTAAAAAAATATATAATAAACTAATCGAAAAATGCTTAAACACCTATCTACCAACGAGATAAAAAAACTACTGTGGCAACACCCCTGGTTTATCGAGGCGAAAATAGAACTCTACAAAAGAGGAGAACTACAAAGCTCCGAGGTGGCGCTATACATTATGGCGGGGTATATGAAGGCCAATACATACAGCACGAAAAACCAACATAAACTGCCCTCAAGACCAGATGGAACGATACAGCCTGACATAGATATTTCGCAAGATTCAGTCTCACAATCTAATATGCCTATATCCGAAACACTGGCGCAAATCTACATTGCTCAGGGGCTTTTAAACCAAGCGCAAGACACTTACAAACAATTATGTTTGATTTTTCCAGAAAAAAGTGCTTACTTTGCATCCAAAATACAAGAGCTAAACAACAATAAATTTTAATCATACACAAAAAACTATTATGTACACTTTCTTTATAGTACTTATCTTTATCGCCTCGGCACTCCTTGTGCTGGCTGTACTCGCACAAAGCCCTAAAGGGGGAATGGCCGCTAACTTCGGCGCTTCTAACCAAGTTATGGGCGCGAGACAAACTTCGGACTTCCTCGAAAAATTTACCTGGGGACTTGCTCTTACTATCGTTGCGCTTAGCCTTGCAGCAACTATGGCTATGCCTACACAGAAAGTTCAAGAAAGTAACATCGCTAGAGAAAAACTACTTAACGAACAACCACAACTGCAAATTCCTGCAGCACTACCAGCGGCGCCTTCGCAACCTGCGGACTCTGCTAAGTAAATATAAACGTCGTAAAATTATCTTAACGATATTTTACTCAAATATATACCTACCGAATAAGAGGCTACCCGCTTCCGAATACGGGAAAATATTGTGAAATAACACGAAAGCCGTGTGCGAAAAATTAAAAATGTTTTTCGCTCGCGGGTTTGTGCGTAAATAACGCGCGTGACACTCATATACACCTAAACCTGAACCCTAAACACTATGGCTGCTAAAAAAAATCGCAAAATAAAAAAAATAATTATCTGGGCCGCAATCCTTATTATTATTGCTCTCGTATCCGCTAAACAACTTAACGTGATTGGACAAGAACCAGCAAAAACAGTATCCCTCGAAGTTCCGCAAACCAGAACTATCACTGAACTGATTACGGCGAACGGAAGAATCCAACCGGAAATTGAAGTCAAAATTAGCCCCGAAGTTTCTGGCGAAATAGTGGAACTCAATATCAAAGAAGGTGACGATATCAAAAAAGGACAACTCCTTACGAGAATCAAACCAGATATATATATATCTATCAAAGAACGCTCAGAAGCTAGCCTAAACGCTACTAAAGCTAGCCACAAACAAGTGATAGCGCAACTAAAACAAGCCAAACTTAACTTCGCTAGACAAAAACAACTCTATAAAGCGAAAGCAATCTCTACCGCCGAATTCGAACAAGCTATGGCAAATCGTGATGCTCTTATTGCCCAAAAAGAACAAGCACTCGCTAATATCAAAGCTAGCGAAGCGCAACTAAAACAATCCCGAGAAGACCTCCAAAAAACTACTATCTACGCACCTTCGGATGGTACTATTAGTAAACTCTCGGTCGAACTGGGCGAAAGAGTCGTGGGAACAGCTACTATGGCTGGTACGGAAATGCTACGTATGGCAAACCTTGCTAATATGGAAGTTAGAGCCGAAGTTAACGAAAACGATATAGTGAGAGTAGCACTTGGCGATAGCGCTACAATTGAAGTCGATGCCTACCTTGGTACAATATTCAAAGGCGTTGTTACAAGAATTGCAAACTCCTCGATTGCAACAGCATCGGGTGCAGAACAGGTGATTTCGTACGAAGTGAGAATCGCTATTGACCCTAAATCATACCAACACATTAATACTGACCTAATTGCATCACCGTTTAGACCGGGAATGAGCTCTACTGTCGAAATTATTACTGATATCAAAAAAGTACAATCGCTGCCGATACAAGCGGTTACGACTAGACTAATCGACGGCAAAAGAGAACAGATAGTTTTTCAGTTCTTGCAAGACAGCAGTATAGTGAAAATGAGAAAAGTCGTAACGGGAATACAAGACAAAGACTATATCGAAATGATTAGTGGAGTAAACGAAAATGATAAGATAGTCACTGGACCATTCTCATTCCTTTCAAAATCACTCAACGAAAATGATGTCGTAACGGAAGACAAACCCGAAGAAAAAGAAAAAACTGAAGCGAAATCAGAAAATGAAGATGACAAACAGACAAACCATAATAAATAAACGATAATTATGGCGAAAATACTATCTATAGAATGTGGAACGGCAGTGTGCTCGGTAGCGCTGGGAGAAGGTGGCGAACTTTTATCGC
>CAMQUV010000047.1 GCA_947037995.1 uncultured Rikenellaceae bacterium | reverse complement strand
GTCTACTATATAAACACCTCGGGAAATGTGCAAATCAAATTTGGTGTGCCCTATTTTCAAGTGTTCGACCCTAGGTTTCTCGACTTTGGTGTGACAATGGCCGTGAGGGGTACCATTACTTTTAATATCACCGACTGCCAAGCATTTATTAAACTAAATAGATTAATTAATTTTGAACTAGAAGACCTTAACCAACAAGTTAAAGCGCTGGTTGTGAAATACACCAAAAGTGTTATAACTAATGCGCCATCGGATAGTGGTATGCCTGTATTGCAAATTGAACGCAAAATAGCGGAAATTAGCGATATGATTCAGCAACGGTTGGCAGTAGATTTTAGTGCCGATTTTGGTATAAACCTGAAACGCTTTGATATATCGGCAATAGATATTGATAAGGAAGATGCTAGCTATAAAGAGCTTAGAAAAGTTACGGCCGACCAACAGACTAAAACTATCGATGCTCAAACGGATATATCTATCAAGAACCTCCAAGATACTCAGGAAATTAATGCTACGAATATGGAAGAGACTCTCGCAATCCAACGCGAAGAGGCGCAACGTGCACAACGCCTACAAACCGAAAGTAACTTTATGGGAGCGCACTCGCTCGACCAACAAACCGAAGTCCTTAAAACTGCAGCTGCGAGCCTTGGCTCGATGGGCTCAATGGGCGGCGGCGAAGGTGGTGGCGGTGGAATGAGCCCTGCTGGTATGATGACTGGAATGATGATGGGTGGAGCGATGGGAGGACAAATGTCTAATATGATGAACCAAATGGGGACTAATATGAACCAACAAGCCAATACACCTCCGCAAATTCCTACGGTTCAATTTATGCTTGCCGTTAATGGACAGCAAAGTGGACCATACACGATACAACAATTGCAACAGTTACAGCAGCAAGGGCAATTTACCGTTAATACACACGTGTGGAAAGAGGGAATGGCAAATTGGGAATTAGCTGCAAACGTAGCGGAATTATCTGGCGTGTTTGTTCAATCAACTCCGCCCCCGATGCCTCCGGCACCCCCAGCACCTCCTGTGCCAACACCGCCGCAGGCTCCGCCAGCACTCTAACTATTCTAAATCCTAAAAAAAACAGAACAATGAATGATTTTAGCTCTATCGAGGCGCTAGTCGAATTCGGACTAGGTGCGACAGTGGCGCAGCAAATGGTTAACACGATGAATACAACTATTAGCACAATGAAAGTGCCGGGAGTTGATAATCCGCTTAATGATAACCTAACTGCCTATTTCGTAGTTGTTGATAATCAGCAGTGTGGGCCCATTGATAATGAGGAGGTTAAAACCCTAATCCAATCACAAAAAATAACAAAAGAAACACTTATGTGGACAAAAGGAATGGCTGCGTGGAAACCAGCCGTGGAACTTGCCTCGGTTAATGCGCTTTTTATGTTGTATCCACCCTTAATTAAATAAAAAAATGAAGATAGATATAGTGAAAATCCTCATATCCCTAGTCCTTAGTGGGCTAGTGGCTTTTGGTATATACGCAAATAGTGAGGCCGAATCTACAAAAATACTACTGACCCTAATGGCGTTTTGCTTCCTAGCTGTGGCTTCAGTTTTCACGTTTGGAATATCGGACAAGCAGGGGCGCTCAAGTATTATGATTAAAACAACATCAAGCCTGTTTTTTGTCATAGCACTTATTATGAACGTTGCTTTTTCGTTCTATCCAATAGCTTCGGAAGCTATCATTATCAGTAATGGAGTCTCCTTTTTGGTCTATGTGTTGATTGTGAATTCAATATGGCGTAGTAAAATGTAACGCCACGCAGCGCACAGCCGCACACTCAATTTGTGATATAATTATGTACAATAACACTCTAGGTATATTAGCCAAGAGTGTTATTTTTTATGTGGTTGAGGTTACAACGAATTGATATATACTTTCAATCCATTAAGTATCATTTGCACCCCTATGGCCGCCACTATCAGACCGAATATGCGCGACATTGGGTTTAGTAGGTTGTACTTACTGAGAAAGCCACCCAGAATATTACTTTTGCGCATAACGAGCCAATTTAGAAATATCCCGACTGTCACAGCGGCGATTGAGACCCATAGACCGTATATCTGCGGCATAGTCACAACGGCGGTAATTGATGCTGGGCCGGCAATCATTGGCACGGCAATGGGCACAGTGATAATATCCTCGATTGACGAGCCTTTTGTTATCTGCACGTATGCTCCTTTTTGGAGCGCCGAGAGCCCGTTGATTGCCAGTACTATTCCGCAAATAATCTGAAACGAATAGATATCAATATTAAAGACATACCCGAGGATTTGGTTGCCCAGGGTCAGGAATATCAGAAGCACTATAAAAGCGGTAAGTGTTGACTTGTTCACTATTTTCATCAGTGATTTATGGTCATAATTCTCTTGCAGTGAAAACATTACAAAAATCTTTTGTATGGGATTTAGTAGTGTTATGAATGTCAGTGAGGCAATAAAAAGGAGCTTTATCATATTATTTGTTTTGCTATGTTAATTCGCATTTAATACTAGGATTGGGTGTTATGGTTGCGCTAAAGTTCGATTACATTAGCTCGATACCAGATGCTTTGCACTCGTGTCGCATTGTGTCGGACCATATACTACTTTGTATCTCGCCGATATGAGCTTTGCGCAGCAGGAACATACATAGTCTGGATTGTCCGACACCTCCACCGATAGTGTATGGCAGTTCTCCATTAATTAGCGCTTTGTGATACATAAGCTCTTTTTTATATTCTTCGCCTCTTTCGTGGAGTTGTTTTTCAAGTGCATCTTTATCGACACGAATCCCCATACTCGAGAGCTCGAAGGCGTGTCCAAGCACGTCATTCCAGACAATTAGGTCACCATTTAGCCCGAGGAATCCCTCTTCGTTCGGGGTGCTCCAGTCGTCATAATCGGACGACCTGCCATCGTGAATCTCGCCATTCGACATTTTTCCGCCAACGCCCATAATAAAGACGGCGTGATATTTTTTTGCAATTGCGTCTTCTCTCTCTTTGGCATTCAGTGTGGGGTATAGTTCGAGGAGTTGTTGTGCTGAGACGAAAAATATATTTTCCGGTAGAATCGGTTTGATATGTTGAAACTCAACGTAGAGTCTATTTTCGGTAACTTTTATTGTTTCGTATATTCGTCGCACGGTTTTTTTGAGGTATTCTATGTTTCGGTCTTTGGGGTCAATAACTTTCTCCCAGTCCCATTGGTCTACATATATAGAGTGTATATTGTCGAGCTCTTCGTCGGGTCTAAGGGCGTTCATATCGGTGTATATTCCTCGTCCTTTGTCGAGTTTCATATCTGCGAGTTTGATTCTTTTCCATTTGGCAAGTGAGTGAACCACCTCTGCCGGGGCATCGTTGAGGTCTTTTATTGGAAACGTAACGGGTCGTTCCGTACCGTTTAGGTCATCGTTAAGTCCCTGCCCTTTGAGCACGACCATCGGGGCGGTCACTCTGAGCAGTGTTAGTTGTGCCGAGATGTTTGCTTGGAACATATCTTTGAGCATTTTAATTGCTTTTTCGGTATTTTCTACGTTGCCGAGGATATTTTTATAGCCTTTAGGTTTAATCAATTTGCCCATTTTAATATTATATAGTGTGGTGTTTTATTTTGTGGAGGGTATGTGCCGTTTGTTATGCGGCGGACATACAAATATAGGAAAAAAAACGCACGAAATGTGCTTTGTCTCTAATTGTTGTTTCATTTCAGGAGAGCAGTCGTATGTAAATATCTATCTAAAAATAGTATTAATTACCATTTATTGCCTATCTTGCGATAGTAGTCTCTCGCTTTTGCCGACGGTAATAGGCAGGGGGAACTTAAATCTTAATTTAAAATTCGATTAAAATGGAAACAAACAAACTTAACAAAGAAACACTACTGTCAATGCGAAATTTCATAAAAGATATCGTCGTTGGAGGGGCAATTATGGGCCTTGTAATGCTAGCATTATCTATGCCTGAGGTAAATGATGGAGGGGTATTTGGGACGATATTCTATTATGTCACCATTATTGTTGTACCTATTATTGTTGGACGCAGAAGAGGCAAAAAACTTGCTGCCGATGCTCAGTTTAATCAAAGTAAAGCACTCACTTATTCCGGACTTATGATAGGCGCGGGATTCTTGTTTAACGTAATTTTTGGTGCTTTAAAATTCCAACTCTATGGCTATACTCTATTGTATTATATCTACCCGGACCTACTCCCGTTGTTTGATATCAAACATGGGCAAAGCACATTTTTCCCTGTGCTGATTATCGCTATTGTTTCGATAGTTATCTGTGCTCCTATTGCAGCATTTCTCATTAAAAAGAAAAAATAAAACAGGCAAATAACACTGTTTAATGTGCTCTATTCTATACACCTGCACAATTATAGTGTGGGTGTTTTTGGTTTAACCTGCCAAATAAAAAAATGTTATAATGATAAACGAAAACGAACTTCAAAATATTCGTGGCAATCGCAGGCTTGTCGAGCAAATGTACGAGCACGGACAAATTACTTCCGAAGCACGTGATTATGCGCTGAACCTAATTATGCCGCCAAAGAGGTGGGACTTTATTGTCTCGCGCTTTTTACTGCTGTTGGGTACTACGCTTTTGCTTGCTGGGATAATCTGTTTCTTTGCCTTTAATTGGGACGATATATCCTCGGTAGTCAAACTGGCATCTATTCAAATCGCTATGGCTTGTGCTGTTGCTGGGGCCTATTATTACTCGCTGCAACGTATTGGTGGGCAGTTGTTTCTGCTCGCTGCTAGTGTGCTGGTCGGGGTGTTTTTGGCTGTGTTCGGTCAGGTTTACCAGACAGGAGCCGACACCTATCAACTATTTATGATGTGGTCAATAGCCATTTTTGGGTGGACAATAATATCAAAATTCATCGGGCAATGGGTGCTGTGGATAATCATTACTAATATATTTATTTCGCTTTGGTGGGGGCAGTCAGGCGCCTATGTTGATGATGCTGCAAGTATGTATTGTGTTGGGCAGGCACTGTTTTACGGTATATTTTTGGGCTTATATGAATATTTTTGTGGTAAGAAATCATTTCAATGGCTCAATGCAAAGTGGCTAAGAGTGTTGCTCATCGTTAGGATATTGACTCTATTGGCGATTCCTATTCGGCTGTTAATTTTTGAGGGCAAACCTAATGACGCCCTTATTATTACAAATATTGTCGTGTTGATGGTGTGTGTGATAATGTTCTGGTTTTATCGCTATCGTCGCCCCAGTATTCAGGTGCTGGCAGCTTTGGTAATATTTGCCTGCATACTTATTGAGATTAAAATTTTTGAGTGCTTAGATAGCTTTACTAGTTTACTGCTGGGGGGAATATCGACATTAGGCATAGTTGCACTTGCCACCCTGTATTTGCGAATGGCGTCTAAACAAATTGCTAAGAATAATGAATAATTACACAGATAAAAAATATAGCTCCAAGGATGTACTGACGGAGCTAAACGCCAAAGGCCTAGTTGAAGAAAGTAAACTAGACCAAATCTCGGAGTTTATAACAACCCGGGCAAAGCAAAGGGTGCCAATCTATATAATGATTATGCTTGGAATGGGGGCTTTAGTGGCGTCGTCGTTATTCGTTTTGCTCTTGTTAGTGGGAGGGGTTTTTTATGAACCCGCAGTAATTTTAATGTTTGGAATTGCCATAATTGTGGGCGTCGTTGTAGCCCATCAGTTTACACCAGATATGGACTGGAGCCCTGCAATTAGTACGTTTATGATGCAAATTTCTGTCACCCTAATGCTTATGGGTAAAACATTTTTCATTATAGGATTTACAGTGTGTATGGATCTATCTTCTGTATGGAATGTGACCTTGGCTATGTTATTAGTAACAGCCGGAACATATTATTTTTACAATATTGCGCTAGATAGATTCCTCTCCACATTGGCTGTACTGGCCTCTGTTTTGGCGAATATGTGTTTTTTCAACGATTCTAATGACCAATTTATCAATGAGCTGTTTGTGGTGCAATTCATTGGGGCGGCAGCACTGCTGAGCTGTCCTAGAGTCCCGAGCATATTTACACCAATGGCCTATGCGTTTGTGTTCTCGCTATGCGCTACGGTTTTTCTCAGCAGTTCTTGGACCTATTATAGCGATGTGACGATATCTTTATTGCTGATGAACGCGGTGCTAAGTTTGGGGCTGATAGCCTTGTTTGTTTTGGTCTCGGGAGGCGTTAAAAGTGTTCGAATCGTGCCATTCATAATCTTCGCGGCATTTGCCTTGTTGATGAATTTCTTTTCGGCGCCGGGACTGTTGCTCGCGCTAGGGTTGTTGGTGCTCGGATACTATAAGGATGATAAAATAGTGCTAGGATTGGGATGTCTATTGTTTCCATTGTGTTTAATAGATTTTTATTATGCATTGAACATCACATTACTCCAAGAATCGCTGTTACTCGTTGGCAGTGGAATACTACTTTTTTTGGTCAGAATATTTCTTAAATTTAACTATAAGTCGTTATGCGAAAAATAATAATGGTTGTGTTGTTGGTGCTTATTTTAGGGTTCCTTAATTACAGCATCTATGAAAAAGAACAGGTTATTCAGAGTGGCGAAGATATTTTTCTCGAATTAGCCCCTGTCGACCCCCGCTCGATAATGCAGGGTGACTATATGCGGCTATCTTATGCTTTGGATGGACGTGTGTCCTCTGCAGGGCTTGAAGACTCTATGGAAAATGCGAAAAATGGGTATATGGTTGTAGTTGCCGATAGTAATAATGTGGCGCAGTATGTGAGATTGCATCAGGGCGAGGAGCTGTCGGATAACGAAAAATTGCTTTATTTCAATAAATATCGTAACTCGGTGAGCGTTGTGCCTGATAGCTTTTTATTTCAGGAGGGACACGCCAAATATTACGAGGAGGCAAAATATGGTATATTTAAGTTCGACAAAGCTGGGAAGTACCTTTTGGTTGGGCTGGCCGATAAAAATCGAAACCGCATTGTTCCCCCCGAAGAATTAAACCCCGAATCAGACGACTCAAATTAACGCTTTCTAGCCCTTTTTTTGAGACATACGTTACTCCTTCTTTGCCCTTGGTGGGGTCGAGTAGGGGTGTCTTGTTGTGTGTAAATCTATTTTCGGGCAAATAATTCCTTCTAATCAGCCGACGAACTGGCACCAATAATGCTTTTAAAACTTGTTAAACAGCAGCCCTCACGCTATTCTATGCACGCAAAGTTGTGTTGTGACTTGAAATGTGCTATATTTGTGGCGGTACTCTATTAATAGGGCGCCAAAACATATAGAAAAACACATTGAAAGTGTTTAACTTTATTCTCTCGAATTAAATCTGGTACATTTTTTGGGATGAGAATAAGTTAGCAGCTCTTGCGCCATATAGGCGTGAGGGTCTGTTGCT
>CAMQUV010000046.1 GCA_947037995.1 uncultured Rikenellaceae bacterium | reverse complement strand
CCACTATCTCACCCTTGTCGTCCTTGATTAAATCGCCGCCCATTGTAATCGGCGCACCCTGTGGTGTCCCTATTCCGACGGTGTATATTATGACCGATGCGTCTTTAGCTTGTTGGGCCGCCTGGAGCGGTTTGTCGCCGTGGCTCTCACCATCACTTATCAGTATCATAGCCCGTGAGCGTTCGCTCTTAGCCGAAAACGACCGCGTTGCGAGCTCTATCGCCGAGGCCATCGAGGTGCCCTGAGTTGGTATCATATCAGTGGAAAGCGCCCGTACAAAAGTTTTTGCCGAAACATAATCCGACGTAACTGGCAACTGCACAAAAGCCTCGCCAGCAAATACAACCATCCCGATGCGGTCATCGCTCAACCTGTCTATCAACTGCGAAATGGCCTGCTTCGTGCGCTCTAATCGGCTTGGTTTAAAATCCTCGGCCATCATAGAGTTACTCACATCAACAACCAGCATAATCTCGATTCCCTCTCTAGTAACCTCTTTCATCTGAGCGCCAAACTGTGGGCGAGCCAATGCCAGCGCCAAAAGGGTTACTGCAATTAACACTAAAATAAACTTATTGCGCACACGTTTTGGTGAGGCATAAGGTGTCATTCGTTGCATTAGGTCGAGGTCTCCAAACTGCTCCATACGCCTACGTTTAGCACGTATATGCCACACGAAAAACAGTATCAGCGCCGGGACTAATAGTAGACTATATAAATATTGGGGGTCTGCGAATCTAAACATTCTTATATTTTTTTAACTAAATCTTTATGATTTTAGAGCTTTGTTATAACTAGGGTAATTGGCGGAATAGAAAGTATCTACAACCTATCTCACACAGTAAAAGTGCCAGTGCGGCGAGCAAAAATGGGTGAAACAAATCATTGTAACGCGTAAAATTCTCTATCTCGACCTCCATCTTCTCCAATTTATTTATCTCGGCGTAAATCTCCGATAATTTTGTGTTATCTGTCGCCCTAAAGTACTGACCGTTAGTCTCTTTGGCTATACTCTGGAGCAGCTCTTCGTCAATTTCGACCGGCATTTGCAGGTAAATAACATCGCCCCAGGTATCAAGAGACTGGTAGGGGGCAGTACCCTCCGAGCCTACACCAATTGTATAGAGCTTAATACCCTCGTCCTTAGCGATATACGCCGCTGTGCGCGGGTCAATCTGCCCGGTATTATTCACCCCATCGGTTAGTAATATAATTACTTTACTGGGCGATTTGCTCTCCTTCAATCGGTTGACAGCCGTGGCTAAGCCATTACCAATCGCCGTACCGTCATTTATAACGCCCATCTCGACTTGATGGAGCATATTTATTAGCGTTCGGTGGTCGGTTGTGATGGGTACTTGAGTGAACGCTTCGCCAGCAAAAACTACGAGCCCAATCCTGTCTGTGGGGCGGTCAATGATGAATTTCGACAGTATATCCTTAGATGCTGTAAACCTATCGGGCTTGAAATCACGCGCCAACATTGAGCTTGAAATGTCAAGCGCAAGCACTATATCTATCCCTTGGCTATCTTCTTTTTTGTGTTGCGTGGTGCTCTGAGGGCGCGCAGCCACGATGATTAGTAGAATTACTACGGCCATACGAAGTACAAACGGAATGTGTCGCAGGTACCATCGTATCGTCTTTGTGTGTTTGAATGGTTCGATTGATGAGAAATAGATTTCTGCTCTGCCACTGCTCAACCTATATATATAGTATGCAATCATTGGTGCTAAAACCAGCAGCAACCACAGTAAATCAGGGTTTTCGTATCGTGATATGTCCATATTTTATATTCTTTGCTTTGTGTTAAATTACCATTGATTGCCTTGGCCCGCACCGAAAGCCTTAGCCTTCTGTTCCTCTACTTTATCCTTGGTTTTATCCTCGGCCGCCTGAATCGCATCTAATATTTGCTGATTCTGTTTCTGCTGCTGGGGAGTCCGTGGCTGCTCTTTCTTGTCTTGGTTTTGGTCGTCTTTATTGTCTTTGTTATCTTTCTTATCGTCCTGATTTTGGTCGTCTTTTTTATCTTGGTTATCCTTGTTCTCTTTATTGTCTTTGTTCTCTTTATTGTCTTTGTTGTCCTTATTATCCTTATTGTCTTTATCGTCCTTATTTTGGTCGTCTTTTTTATCCTCTTCTGCTTTTAGTTTTTGCGCATACGCCAAGTTAAATTTGGTCTGCATATCCGACGGATTTAGGCGCAGGCTTTTCTTATAACTCTCAATAGCCTCATCGAGTTTACGCACGTTCACCATAGTATTTCCCACATTATAGAGCGCATCGGCAGTGTTATCGTGCTCCTTACCATCTATAATTTTAGAATACTGGTTTGCCGCTTCCTCCATCCGATTTTGCTTATAGAGCGAGCCTGCTAAGTTATAGACAGCTTCGTAGGACGTTGGATTCTTCTGTATAGCCTGTTTGTATTTTACCTCGGCCTCCGTAAACGACCCTTTTTTATAGAGTTCATTGCCTTTACGAATATCGCTACGCTCTTGCTGGGCGTGTGCCGCAAGCGTCGTAAGGATTATAATAGTGGCTATGTGTAGTATTAATTTAATCTTGTTCATCTGTGGTCTCTATAAGTTTAGTTTGTTCTATAAAGTTATAGGCTATATCGTGCATCTCTTCATTTTGTTCGGCCTCTGGCGCCCACTTCGCAAATTTCACCAAGTCCGATAGCGAGAGCACATCTTGCAGTGTATCTAACTCTCTGGCAGTCAGTGTAGCTTTGAGTGCACTAACAATTTCGGGAGTCGTCATTTCGGGGGCTCCAATATTGTAGCGCCCTTCGATATAATAACGTAGAATAGTAGATACGGCACTGTGGTACTCTTTGATTTTCCCTTGTTGCCATAGTTTTTTGTGTTTAAGTGCAATAAGCGCAGCTATAGCCGTTACGTGTGGTGGGTCCATCGGTTTGCCATATAGTTTTTTATGACGGTTGCGCAGCCATCTGACCACAAAAAATATTATAATCGCCAACGGTACCGCTGCGATAGAGCCCCATATCAACAATTCCTTTATTTCGTCAAATTGCAATGGCGTATTCAACGGCTCTTTGATATCAAAGATTTGCTGTTTCGTTGTGTCTATCTCGAAAGTTCGAACCACTAGGTGCAACGTTTCGAGTGATTGAATCGTATCCGTAGCTTTTTGGTTTTCCATAATCACTATCGGCAGTCCGCTAAGGGTATATGTACCCATATCAAAGCTAGTAATAGCATAACGCGCGCGCAGCTGTACGCGCCTATCCTTTTGAGAAAGCGTATCGAGCGAAACGTTGCCCACAACTTCGATTTTTTCGGTCAGTTTTCCCTCTTTAGGTTGCGGGACACCTATCTCCGTAGCTATGTCTTTGTCGATAATCAAATCAAGATTTGCTTGGTCGCCTATCCATATAGTATCGACAGAAAGCGTCGCCGTCACCGTGGGTGGCTGGGCTACCGCTAGGAGCGGCGATAATAGCCCTATGATTATGGCTTTAATAATAATTTTCATACAATCTGCTGCTCTATCGCATTTTAAAAAGTTTGATTAATGAAGTCACATAGTCATCATTCGTAGCAATTGAGACTGAGTCGAGTTTTTCGCGTGTGAACTGTCGTTCAATTATGTTCCTCTTTGCGGCTTGGTGTTCGGCATAGTGCGCTCGCACTTTGCTCGAAGCAGTGTCAACCCACTGTTTATGCTCGGTCTCTCTGTCACGCAGCTCGACCAACCCGACGTTAGGAAGCTCCATCTCGCGAGGGTCGAATATATTAAGCGCCACCAAATCGTGTTTTTTGGAGGCAATTTTGAGCGGGTCTTTATAGTTCGGCGTATCGGTCTGCATATTCACATCGTCAAAATCGGACAGGATAAATGCCGTGCTCCGTTTTTTGAGTATATTCGTTAGGTATTTGAGCGGCACGGATATATCTGTGCCTTTATTTAGGGGTTGAAAGTCGAGTATTTCGGAAATAATACGCAGAACGTGTTGCCTTCCTTTCTTGGGTGGTATGTATTTTTCGACTATGTCAGTAAATAGGATACATCCAATTTTATCGTTATTCTGCGCGGCAGAGAATGCGAGTACGGCAGCAATTTCGGCAGCAGTTTCGCGTTTGGTTCTAGCTCTAGTCCCAAAATTGCCGCTACCAGATAGGTCTATGAGCAACATCATCGTGAGCTCACGCTCCTCTTCATAAATTTTGATGTGTGCTTTCGAAGACCTCGCCGTTACATTCCAGTCAATGTCCCGAATATCATCGCCAATTCTGTATTCGCGAACCTCGCTAAAAGACATACCACGACCCTTAAAGGCCGAATGGTATTCGCCAGCGAAAATATCGTGGCTAAGACCCTTGGTCTTAATCTCGATACGACGGACTTTCTTTATGAGTTCTTCTTTATTCACAGTTTGCTAACTTATTAACGAGTTGATATTAAGGTACTTGTACTTGATTTAGGATTTCGGTGATAATATCTTCGGAGGTCATATTCTCGGCTTCCGCTTCGTATGTAAGTCCGATTCTGTGTCTGAGCACATCGTGACAAACTGCTCTGACGTCTTCTGGTATCACATATCCACGGCGCTGTATAAAGGCGTATGCTTTGGCCGCTTTGGCAAGCGAAATCGATGCACGTGGCGAGCATCCACATCCAATCATAGTTGCCAGTTTTTCGAGGTCATATTCCTTAGGTTCTCTCGTAGCAAAAACGATATCGACGATATATCTTTCGATTTTTTCGTCCATATACACTTCAGCCACAACCTTGCGCGCTTCGTTAATATCTTCAGTTGTGACCACAGCATTCGCTTTTGGGAACGCCCCTTCATTCATATTCTGGCGAATAATCAGTTTTTCTTCGGCCTTATTAGGGTATCCAATCTTCACTTTCAGCATAAAACGGTCAACCTGCGCCTCAGGAAGCGGGTATGTACCCTCTTGTTCAATAGGGTTTTGCGTTGCCATTACGAGAAATGGATTTGGGAGCTTGAACGTTTCGTCACCAATGGTGACTTGTTTTTCTTGCATCGCTTCGAGCAGTGCCGATTGCACTTTTGCAGGAGAACGGTTAATCTCATCGGCAAGAATAAAATTGGCAAATATAGGTCCCTGTTTCACTCTAAATTCTTCCGTTTTTTGGCTATAAATAACTGTTCCAGTAAGGTCGGCAGGAAGCAAATCGGGGGTAAACTGTATGCGAGAGAATTTTGCATCAATGGCATTCGCCAAAGTATTGATAGCTAGAGTTTTTGCTAGCCCCGGAACCCCCTCAAGAAGGATATGACCTCCGGAGAGTAGACCTATTAGCAGGCTCTCAACGAGGCGTTTTTGCCCTACTATGACTTTGCCCATTTCCATTGTCAAAATATCGACAAAGGCACTCTTTAATTGAATTTTCTCGTTTAATTCTTTAATGTTAACTGTTTCGTTCATCTTACTATTTAATATGTTGGTTTAAGGGTATATAATTTTAGGTTTTAACGTGTTTTTCGCCCTATTTATTGTGCTAGGCGCTCATATTTTTTATATCATCAATTTCTTTTGCGGCCTTACAGGATTCTGGCAAGCCTCAATAATTCCACACTCCTCACACATTGGACTGATTGCTTTGCATACATATCTGCCGTGCAGAATAAGCCAGTGGTGAGCATCTCCCAGCATTTCGTAGGGAATCTCAGTGACAAGTTGCTTTTCGACAGTCAGTGGCGTAGTAGCAGCTTTTGTTACCAGCCCGATTCGGTGCGAGACTCTAAAAACGTGCGTATCAACAGGCATTGCAGGGGTATCGAACACCACAGCCAACATAACACTAGCTGTTTTGCGCCCTACACCAGGCAGGTATTCGAGTTGCTCCCTAGTCCGAGGAACTTCATTATTATTTTGCTCGGCAAGTATAATCGCCGTTCTGTGCAGGTGCTCCGCTTTGGCGTTGGGGTACGACACCGAACGTATATATCCAAAGATTTCTTCGACAGTTGATGCCGCCATATCCGAGGGTTTCGGGTAGCGCGACATAAGTGCTGGCGTTACCATATTGACCCGTTTATCGGTGCATTGCGCCGACAGCATTACCGCCACAAGCAGACCCCACTCATTAGCATAATTGAGCTCACTTTTTGGAGCTGGCATAGCCTTCGAGAAGTATTCTAGTATATATTTATAGCGTTCCTTGCGTGTCATAAACTTAGTTTGCTGTCATTGAAAAACTCATTTTTTTTAATTAAACAGAGACTTAACAAAAGTCTGTGCCTCAAATATCTGCAAATCTTCAATGCGTTCGCCAACACCTATAAACTTGACAGGGATATTCATCTGGTCTACAATCCCAATAACAACGCCACCTTTGGCCGTGCCATCGAGCTTAGTTATCGCCATTGCAGTGAGTTGCGTAGCCGCCGAAAACTGTTTTGCCTGCTCATAAGCATTCTGCCCTGTCGAACCATCGAGCACCAGGAGTACTTCGTGCGGTGAGTTAGGCACAACTTTTTGCATTACATTGCGAATTTTCGTAAGCTCGTCCATCAACCCTTTTTTATTATGGAGTCTTCCAGCCGTGTCAATTAGTACAACATCTGCCCCTGCCGCTTTAGCCGAGGCGATAGTATCGAATGCAACCGACGCAGGGTCGGAACCCATTTTCTGTTTAACGATTTTCGCTCCAGCCCTATCAGCCCACACTTCGAGTTGGTCGATAGCAGCGGCACGGAACGTATCGGCAGCACCAATATAAACCTTTTTTCCGGCGCTTTGCAGGCGCGCGGCAATCTTACCTATGGTCGTGGTTTTGCCCACTCCATTAATCCCGACTACCATAACGACAAAAGGGTTACCATCGGCATCTTTTTCGAACGAGAACCCATCGGGGAGCTCCTCTTTTGATGCTACAAGTTGCGTGATTTCATCGCGCAGGAGTTCATAAAATTCATCGGTAGAGGTGTATTTGTCTTTAGCAATACGCTGCTCAATTCGCTCAATTATTTTGAGCGTAGTTTCCACGCCCACGTCAGAGGTGATTAGGATTTCCTCGAGTTGGTCTAATAACTCCTCGTCTACTTTTGATTTACCCACCAAAGCACGCGAGATTTTACCCCAGAGCCCGGTCCTAGTTTTCTCTAAGCCTTGGTTGAGTATCTCTTTGTCGTCCTGCACAACCTCTTGCGGGGTTGTATCGGGGCTGTCCGTAGTTTTTGGCGACGGTTTGGATTTGAATATGTTGAATAGTGCCATTATTTAATCTCTAATTGCAACTCTTTAAGCTGCTCTGAAGCTATTGCAGATGGTGAATCTATCATAGTATCTCTTCCAGAATTATTTTTTGGGAAAGCGATGTAATCTCTAATTGAATCCGAGCCACCAAAAATTGCGCACCAACGGTCGAAGCCAAAGGCTATTCCGCCGTGTGGTGGTGCACCATATTTGAACGCTCCGAGTAGGAATCCGAATTGCTCTTCGGCTTGCTCGGGAGTGAATCCCAACACCTCGAACATACGACTCTGTATTTTTTGGTCGTGGATACGTATCGAACCGCCAC
>CAMQUV010000045.1 GCA_947037995.1 uncultured Rikenellaceae bacterium | reverse complement strand
TCGTTAAACACGGCCGAGCGTTTTGGTTGTGTCAGGTATATATTTACTATCTCTTGGAGTTCGGCCGTAGCCTTGATATGGCTCGCAACTTTTCGCAACGATAGCCCGCCGTTACCTACCTTATTGTTAGTGATTTGGGAATTTGGTTTACCCATTGCTTGGCAGTATCTTTTCTTGATATATGATATTAGTTTAAAGAGAGGGAACTTGTAAATAGGCTTTACAAGCCACGGAGCTCCGATATAATCGTATCCTTTCTCGCACCACAATGAAAGTTCGTCTTTGAATATATAGCAGTCTGTTTGGGCGATAAGTATGTATTTGCATTGCTCGAACCGTTCGTAAAATTCGGTCGAAAGCATCAGCTTATTGTAGCCTGCTATGCTCTTAAAATAGTTGTCGTCGAACGCTTCAATGGCAATTCCTTTGTACTTATCGGTTATGTTATCAATGTTCAGGCTGTGCGGTTTGACTATAATTATGGGATTATTAGCCCCGAGCGTGTTGTATATACTATCAAAGGAAATTTGCTCGTAATGGCTAAATTCCCTCTTATATATTGGTATAACAATGCAAATTTGTGGCATAAGGTGCTTTTTTTGATTAATTAATACGCAAATATAGCTATTATATATTTTATAATGAGGCTTTTCTAACAGTTTATGATTGAATTACCTGCATTACAACTACTGTCTCAGTGATTTCCGAATATTGTTTGAGTTTATGGCTCTGCTGATGTACTTGAATTGAAGGTCTATCGGTGTGCACTGTATAGCAATATTCGAGTGCCCAAATCTGGTCACGGTTGTCATCCGATAAAATGTTACGCCAGACAATCTTCACGCGTAAGTTACCACCGTAGGCGGCCGCTGACTTCAAGGATTTGCCTACTCCAAACAGCTATACCAGTTAGGCTCTCTACGCTCGTCGATAATACTGAAACTTATGTTTCTCGAAAAGCCTGTCGTCACCTTCCGAAACTCACAACCCAGAGCACATCTTATAGATATAGAGTCAGCTACGGAGCTAGAACCAGCATTAAAACTTGCCCTGACACGCCCCGACGAGCTTATGGCTCGCATAAACAGTTACACGCTGATACACGAGGCTCACCGGGACTGCCAATGTTCCGAAAGAGTGCTCGATGCAGTTGATGAATTTAACAGCCTTGCACGCAAAGGCCTTAAACGTAAGCCTTTAAACCTTATCCGAAAATGGCAGGTGCGAAAAAAACTGCATTTCTACCCCTTACTGCATAAAATATCGAACATATTTAAATAACACAATAAATAACGCCACAAATTGCGTATATTCATTTTTTTAGCTACCTTTGCCCACAAGAAGAATTAAAAAAAGACAGGGGGAGCGTTTGTTCCCCCAGTTTTTTTCATACACCTCCAGAATTATGATTGACAAAAAACTCATAGAAACACTGGCCATTGAAGCCGCAGAGACACACCAACTGTTCGTTGTTGACGTTAACATTACGCCATCTAACGACATTGAAATACTACTCGATGGCAAAACACCAGTAGTACTCAGCAACTGCACGGCTATCAGCAAACTAATCGAAAATCAACTCGATAGAGAAAAAGAAGACTTCGCCCTGACAGTAGCTTCGGCGGGGATAGGATACCCACTAACTATGCCGCAACAATTTGATAAAACTATTGGCAAAATTGTAGAAATACTTACCACGCCCGACTCACGCAAAATTATTGCTGTGCTCGAAGAGTACTCGCAAGAAAATAATACCGTCACAGTCAAATACATTTCAAAAGAAAAACCCGAAGGTGCCAAAAGAAAAATGGATGTCGAAAAAATAGAAATACTTAATATCGCTGACGATATCAGAAAAATTGTCGAAACAATATAAAAACGAAAATTCGACAAAATATTACGAAATAGAAAAAAAAACAAAATATATTATAAATCATAAGACAAAATAAATCTTACGTAGATGAATCTTACAAGTACATTTTCAGAGTTCAAAGAACTCAAAAATATCGACAAAGCAACTATGATGGGAGTACTCGAAGAAGTATTCAGGTCAGTTCTTGCTAAAACTTACGGGAATGATGACAACTTTGACGTTATTGTTAATATCGAACAAGGAGACCTCGAAATCTGGAGAAACAGAATCGTGGTTGCTGACAAAAATCTTACCGATACTAATACCCAAATATCACTTACCGAGGCGAAAAAAATCGACCCTACATACGAAGAAGATGAAGATGTAGCCGAAGAAGTCAAAATGGAAGACTTCCCTAGAAGAGCCGTTCTTGCTATTGGACAAAACCTTAGAAGCAAAATCCTTGATATCGAAAAAGCTAACCTCTTCGAAAAATATTCCGAAAGAGTCGGTGACCTAATTACTGGAGAAGTATACCAAGTCTGGAAAAAAGAAATTATGATTGTCGATGACGAAGATAATGAACTACTGCTACCGAAAACGGAACAAATACCATCGGATTTCTTCCGCAAAGGAGACACAGTCAGAGCTATTGTCAGAAAAGTCGAAATGATTAACAACTCTCCCAAAATTATCCTTTCAAGAACTGCACCAGAATTCCTCGAAAGACTTTTCGAAATCGAAGTGCCCGAAATATTTGATGGACTTATTACTATCAAAAAAATTGTTCGTATTCCGGGAGAAAGAGCTAAAGTCGCAGTCGAAAGCTATGACGAAAGAATTGACCCAGTCGGTGCGTGCGTCGGTGTTAAAGGCTCCAGAATATATACTATCGTTAAAGAACTCAAAGGAGAAAATATTGACGTAGTTAACTACACGGCGAACCTGCAACTACTTATACAAAGAGCGCTTAGCCCTGCTAAAATCTCGGCTGTATCACTAGATGCCGAAACGATGAAAGCCGAAGTCAACCTTAAACCTTCCGAAATATCGCTCGCAATTGGTAAAAATGGACTCAATATCAGACTAGCTTCGATGCTTTCTGGATACGATATCGACGTCTACAGAGAAGGAGCCGAAGAAACCGAAGATGATGTGGACCTTATGGAATTCACCGACGAAATCGAAGAATGGATTCTTACGCAATTCAAAAGCGTGGGACTCGATACGGCGAAAGCAGTCCTATCACTCGATAAAGACGAACTAGCACAGAGAACGGACCTCGAAATCGAAACTATCGAGGAAGTCGTGCAAATACTTAAACTGGAATTTGAATAAGCTAATATTATTATAAATATTAACTACTAAGATAAAACGAAACAATTACATATAAAAAGTTAAATGGCAGATAACAAAAAAATAAGACTTAGCCGCGTTGCTAAAGAGTATAACGTGGGCATTGGCACTATCGCCGATTTCCTTGAACATAAAGGAATCAAAATTGAACACTCACCGAACCTTATCCTTACGGAACAAGCGTTCGACCTCGTTGCTAAAGAATTTAGTGCTAATGCTACTCCGAAAAGTATTAATACTGAAAACAATAATACCGAAAATGTGAACAAAAATCTTGCGGATAACGAGAAAGTTGATAACGAAATTACTATCAAATCTAACGTCTTCTCGCCGAAAGAGAAAAATGTGCTCGCTTCTCCCAAAATCCTTGGCAAAATTGACCTCGATTCTAATAAAAAAATAGAACCAGAGAAAAGTAAAGCTATCGAAATTACTAAAGAAGAACCTAAAACCACGAAAGTAGAAACTCCTAAGATAAAGGAAACTATAATCGAAAAAATAGTTACAGAAACTCCCAAGCCAGTGATGAGCAAAGAGGTGCCTGAGACCAATATTGTCAAAGAGCAAACGAAAACGCAACAGACTGCCACTGATGCTAATTCCAAAAAAACTGCGACCAATACTCCCGCTAAAACTACAAACAAAGAAATTATTAAAGATACACCTAAAGATAATGTCGCCAAAGTTGATGCCCAAAACACAACTAAAACTGACGATAATATCAAAAATGCAAACCAGAGTAACCCAGCTATCCCTACGGAAAAAACTGAAAGTGTTCCTGATAAAAATGCACTCTTTAGAGCTGACGCTCCTGGGAAACTTACAGGTCCCAAAATCCTTGGCACAATGGTACTGCCGGCGGCTAATGACGATAAAAGAGGTAAAAGAAACCGTATCAAAAAAAATAAAGTTAATATTGCCGATGGAGCTGCGAATACTACGCCTAATGCTAATAGTAACACCCCGAATACCAACGCAAATAATAACACAAACCAAAATAATGCGAATCCTAGAAAAGACCGCAAAAAAGGTAAACCTGCACCAAAACCAGTAGTCAAAGAAGCGGTTTCGGATGAGGATGTGCAAAAACAAATTAAAGAAACGCTATCTAGACTCACCTCGAAAGGAAATAAAACCAAAAGCTCGAAGTATAGAAGAGATAAAAGAGATGCCGTTCAAGATAAAATTGCCGAAGAACTCGAAAAAGAACAACGCGCTAGCGAAACTCTACAACTCACCGAATTCGTAACTGTTAGCGAACTAGCTACTATGATGGAGGCCTCGGTTACTGACGTTATTACTGCGTGTATGAACCTCGGACTGATGGTTTCGATAAACCAAAGACTTGATGCAGAAGCACTTGTAATTGTTGCCGAAGAATTCAAATATAAAGTAGAATTCGTCTCGGTAGACATACAAGAAGCGATTGAAAGTGAAGAGGATAAACCTGAAGACCTTATCAGCAGACCACCTATCGTTACGGTGATGGGACACGTTGACCACGGTAAAACTTCACTGCTTGACCATATCCGTAAAGCTAATGTTATTGCTGGCGAAGCCGGTGGTATAACACAACATATCGGGGCATATGGCGTCGAACTTGAAGACGGTAGAAGAGTTACATTCCTGGATACTCCAGGTCACGAAGCTTTTACAGCGATGAGAGCTCGTGGTGCAAAAGTTACTGACGTTGCTATTATTATTATTGCAGCCGATGACTCTATAATGCCTCAAACCAAAGAAGCAATAAACCACGCCGAAGCTGCCGGTGTTCCTATCGTTTTCGCGATTAATAAAATCGATAAAGACGGAGCAAACCCAGAGAAAATTAAAGAAGAACTTGCAGTTATGAACTACCTCGTTGAAGAATGGGGAGGTAAATACCAATCACAAGATATCTCGGCCAAAGCTGGACTTAATATCGATAAACTACTCGAAAAAGTACTGCTCGAAGCAGAAATACTTGAACTAAAAGCTAATCCAAATAAAAAAGCGGCTGGCTCGGTTATTGAGTCTACTCTTGATAAAGGTAGGGGTTATGTAACCACTATACTTGTACAAAATGGTACGCTGAAAGTTGGAGATGTGCTACTTTCGGGAACTCATACTGGTCGCGTGAAAGCTATGTTTAACGAACGTGGAAGCAAAATCGAAACTGCGCCTCCTGCTACTCCAGTACTTGTACTTGGACTTAACGGTGCACCGCAAGCTGGAGATACTTTCAATGTTATGGAAGATGATAAATCTGCTCGCGAAATCGCAACTAAACGCGAACAACTGCAACGTATGCAGGGACTTCGTACCCAAAAACATATCACACTTGATGAAATCGGTAGACGTATTGCAATTGGTAACTTTAAAGAACTTAATGTTATCGTTAAAGGTGATGTCGATGGCTCGATTGAAGCTCTTACTGACTCGCTGATTAAACTTTCTAACGAAGAAGTGCAAGTTAATGTCATACACAAAGCTGTCGGACAAATATCTGAATCAGACGTGCTACTCGCTGCGGCATCCAATGCAGTCATAGTCGGATTCCAAGTTAGACCGTCGAACAGTGCTAGAAGACTAGCCGATAAAGAAGAAATCGAAATCAGACACTATTCTATCATATATGACGCGATTGCAGAAATCAAAGACGCGATTGAAGGAATGCTTGCTCCTGAAACTAAAGAGGAAATTACTGCCTCAGTGGAAGTTCTCGAAGTATTCAAAATCTCGAAAGTCGGCTCTGTTGCTGGTTGTATGGTTCGTGAAGGGAAAATTACTCGTAACGCGAATATCAGAATCATTAGAGACGGTATCGTTGTCTATACAGGGAAACTTGGGTCGCTTAAACGATTTAAAGACGATGTCAAAGAAGTTAATAATGGGCTCGATTGCGGTCTGAATATCGAAAACTTTAACGATATCAAAATGGGCGACTTTATTGAAGCATACCAACAAGTCGAAATCGCACGTAAACTCTAATAACAACAGGATAACCTGATTGTCAACTATACCAAAATAAGGTAAATAACCGATTCCCACTAATACATTTATGATATTTTAGTGGGAATCTCTTTTACTGTTGTTCAATAACACTTTCTAAATAAAACGTCTAAGAAATTTTAGTTAAGCTAGTTATAGCTTTAAAAAGAGAGGGCTTGAATTCTTTATTTTCGATTGCATTTGAAAACCGTAGGTTTTCGCGAGCCAAAGGTGTTAACAATACACAAGTCTTCCCCCAGCGGAGGCTCGGTGGCAACGCCACTTGAAATTTGCCTGTCGGCATTGTTCCTTCGCAGGCTTTGACACGCAGGAACAGAAAGTGAAAATTCATCTGCAAAATGATTTCGAATATTTTAATTGGACAACAATAAATCTCTTTTAAAATATAACTAATAAAAATACGCGAAGCACGTGGGCGTATGGTATGCGTGGTGAGCGTGTGTTAGGCGTATGGGTGTGAACAAATTGAGTGAGTTTAGAGTGCGTTTAGATTATAAACAAAACTACAATCTTTACTATGATTCCAAGCTCCAATGAGACGAGTTTCGAACACTTCGACTAACTCACCTGGACTTCGATTAATGTATGTACGAACAGCACATTAAGCCTCTACAAAGAGGCTAATTAAAATGGCAGGGAGGCTTCAAACAAATGAATAACGTACAGCCGTCGTACAACAAAAAAGGGTCACACCTCAATAGTTAAGAGAGGTGTGACCCTTTAAATTCATATTAGATATATGGTAGGGTTTGTACGATTAGGGGTAATAATTACTTATTTTAGAGCCCAACCTTCGTCATCATAATATTTGAATCTCACACGAGTAAGTTCTGGTTTATTAGGTTCATCTATATCAATAAGAAGGGCATCACCATTTTTGGCACCCATTGCTTTACCGAAAGGAGTCAGGTCAAATAGTTTAAGAGAAAACATAGCTTCTCCTGTTCTAGTTTCGATATTAGAGATAATTTTGCTAGCTTCAAATGGTTTAATATATCCTAGAATCACGACAGCGAGTTCGTCTTTAACTTCAAGCAGGTCATATTTTCGTCCTTCTTCGGTAAGTTTAATATCAACGATAGCTCCACCGCGATATTCGTCAACATAAGTATATTCGACAAGTCCTTTTTCTTTAAACAGTTCGAGGCATTCGATACATCCTGGGCAGTCATTGAGGACAGAGAAGATGTGTAGTTTTTTATTTTCCTCTACATTGAGTGTACCTGTTCCGAGCGTAATCGTTTGGAGTGTATGAGTTTTATATTTATTTCTTCCGATAGCTTTTTTCACTCTTTTTTCGCCAAGTGGAATTTGCAGGATAAGAGGTTTAGGTTCACCGTCAACTCCGAGGTAGTTAGGTTCAAGCAGTTCAATGATTTTGGATTCTGTAAGGTCGGAATTCCCGCAAGAGAAGAGAAATGTAGCCGACATCAGAATGAGCAGTGTAGATAGTAGAGTTTTTTTCATAATAGATTAAAATTAAGTTAGCAAAAGTCTCATCAGGGTAAATGAGGTAGTTCGATAGGTAAAGATAACTAAAAAAAGGGCAAAAACATAATTAATATTGCGTAATTACAGAAATGATAATTAAAAAACTGAGTGAAATCGTAGTAAAAAATTATTTATCAATATTAACAGCTACATCATTGGGATGTGA
>CAMQUV010000044.1 GCA_947037995.1 uncultured Rikenellaceae bacterium | reverse complement strand
CAAAGCCGAGCTTGTGTAACGCTTCGCCAATTCGTTTTCCAGAGAGATTAAGTTGGGTTTTGCTTTGAAGATAGCTAGTAATTTGACTGGAGGTCATAAAAGCATCCTTTTTTGAAGATGGCTTTTTAAAGAATTGCAACAGCATCTCATATTCGACAGATTGAACTTGAAATGGAGAGCTATGCTTGTGTAGCTCTGCGATTTCAGCGTCATTAAACCAATACTGAAAGCCACTGTTTAGTAAATACATAGCTTCGGCATATATGTCGTCCATGTTAATCTTTCGGGCATCGTCGATAGCGATCGACTGCACTTCAAAAGGCAAGAATCTACGAGAACCAGTCGGGTCTGTCAAAAAATCATTACCATTAACAGACGCCATAAAGCTCGCCAAGTGCGGGTAATCTTCAATAAAAACATCATACGGTCGTCGATATTTGACAAATGGTGCAGTTATTAAGTTTTTCAACTCGTTTTCATTTCTCTTGTTGAGGGCTTTTAACTGGTCGTCGATATTGATAAAAAGGCATTCAGCAATGAGCGTAAGCACATCTTTACTTTGTGGATCTATCTTGCCCGTAAACATATATTTTTTAAGCAACGGAGGGCAAAGTAGGTCTAACCACGTAGTTTTAAATTTACCCTGCGACCCAGTGAGCACCAAACATACGTGATTTTGGCAACCTGCATCCGAAAGTGCGTTGGCAACAACTCCAGTCAACCATTTTGTAAGATATTCTTCCCAGCGGTCGGGCGTGCACACCACAACCGTTGCTGCTAGTCTCTTAATCATGTCGTGTTTTGTGGATTTAGGCAGAGTTCTGAAATATTCTTGCACAGGGTTTACAGGCGGAGCAAAATCACTGTCAAGTATTGCCCGAAGATTATCAAACGACGAACTGATTCCATTTTGGTCTAATTCCCTTCGAATGGAATTAATGACAAATCGAGTAACCGGTTTAAACTCATTTTCGGTAAGTCGTCGATATTCAGTCCTACATTTTATCGTATTAAATCTAAACCCATAAAATTCTCGGAGATACAATTCGATGCATTGATTTCTTGATTTCGCTGTCGACTGTTTACGTTGCTTATTCTTGTTCATGCTGGCCGAGGATTTTATCAATATCCGTTTTTCGGTAACGAACCTTGCTACCAATTTTAATGTGTTTTAGGTAGCCACGTTTGTTCCAATGCCATAGAGTTGTATCGCACACGGAGCAGATTTTCTTGACTTCTGTTTTTGTGAGATAGAGTTCTTTTCGTGTCTCAGCTATCTCGACTGAGAGCTCCGATTTAGCTCGATTGATTAGTTCATGCGAAAAGAGCAGAAGATCTTCGCTGTTTAGTTCCAGCTTTATATTAGCCGAACCATTTTGAATGATTTTAAAGATATTATCCATAATTATTTATTTCACCACCTTTGTAATTTGCTGCTTTTGTCAGGTAGATTTAAAACAAAAGCAGTTCAAAATCTTGATGATTTTGAACTGCAATGTTACATTAACACTCTTAATAAAAACAAATTTCAGAGGTTGTATTTAGTTGTGACAACCAAATATTCTGAATAAGACTAAATCTATTTAAATAGAAATCGACTAAACACTCGCTATTCTAAAATTAAACTCTTTTAAATTTTAGAATCGTCTGAAGATATCGAATTTTAGTTGTATTTAGTTGTGACAACTTAATTATTCCACCTTTATGCAAAAGCTAAATACCTGTTAACTCGACTATTATGATATGTCTGGGCTCTGGTTAAGACTTCTGATCTAATTTCTTTTAATAAATAATCTGTTTGAAAATCACAATCGTCATAATACTCCTTTTCTTCCGAATTTTCTTCTACTGGAAGCACCTGCATATGTGATTGAATTACTTTATTAATTGTATCAATATACCCATCCCAATAGAACGAGTTATCACTTCTAACTTGTGCGCATACTTCATCCCAAATAGTTGTGAGTCCGCTATCATCTCCCGACAACGTGACATTGATTTGTTTTAAATCCTTAATTGTCCTATTAATTATTTGTTTTAGCTGTTTCATTATTGCTTTGTGTATTAAGTTTGAAAAAAGTTATCACGTCGTTAATTTGCTCCTTGCTAATTGCATCTGGGTTGTCACCAAAGTATCTGACAATACTTTGATCTGAGCCAATATAAACGTTGTAATAATTACTTATTGATTTACGCATGGTTGTGATAGGGGTAGATTGATTTAGATATCCGTGCTCTCTGAGGAGTTTTATCATTGCAGCAATACTAATTCCCTTCGCCCTAAATTTCTCTATGTATTTCCCTATTCTTTCAATTAATTCGTTTATGCTTACTGGATCTTCGATCATGAACGTATCTATTAGCGCATTCCTTTTCTTCTCAATATCAGCGGCTTGCATTAATCTCTCTTCTTCTTGTTTCTGTTCCATTTCTGCGGCTTGCATTAATCTCTCTTCTTCTTTTCGTTCCATTTCAGCGGCTTGCATTAATCTCTCTTCTTCTTTTCTTTTTAGCTTCATTATCTTCGCATTAATATTTTTAAAACGATTATATTCTGTCAAAAAACGAAATTTACTACTTTTAAAACAGTCTTCTATTGCAGCCTGCTCAGCTCTCATAAAGTCAACCAAATTTCTAAAAATCTCTTTTTCTCTATTAACAGTGGAGGTATTAATAATAAGGCTTTCATCAATAAAAAAATTCTCACGGTAATCATCAAAAATATTAATAAAATCCACATACGACTTTTTATTTTTCACAACTTCATTTTTATACAATTTGTATGCATAAAGCAACCTTTGATACGTAAAATCATTCGTTTTATTCCAATAAATAATGAGAAATATCGCTCCTAGTGCGACAGCGCCTACTATTAAACTAATGCCAACGGTTGTTGTAATGAAATTTGATAGTTGTTGTAGTGTTGTTTCCATAATTGTTTTGTTTTTAAGTTAAAAGTTTTGTTATTATTTAGTTGCTGGAACTAACTCCAGCAGTTTTTATTCCTCTATCAATCCGAGTCGCAACACATCCTCTGGTAGCAAAACCCCCTCCATCTCTCCTTTAGGTGGAGTCTTTAGAAATAGTTTTGGTACGATAATGTAATTCTTTGCAAACGGCAGTTTTTTAGCCTTTGATATGAGCTGGGCAAGTAGCCTATCGCTATCCTCAACACCTGTCCACTTACATTCGCCAACAAGCAAATATTTTTTATCAAGAGATTCCGCAACAACATCAATTTCAATACTTTCGTCCCTCGATACAGCACCCCACCATCTGCGAGCCATCCCATACGTCACCCCATCTATTTCATTACCCGAAACAGACTCACGGCACAATCGCTCCCAGTATTCACCCACAAAACTAGAAAATTGTCTATCCAAAATTGTTGTTATCGGTTTTATTCTCCCAATCTCAATAAACGAACGGTTAGGGGATATAAACTTATAGTAAAATGCTGTGAAGTGATCCGCAATCTTATATAAACTCTTCTTCGTATTGTTTTCCTTGTCTCCAAAAGCAATATCTTTTGTCAAATACCCAAGATTAATCAATTTAGCCAATGGACGAGAAAAATTCGTTGCAGGTTCCCCACATCGCCCCGCTATCTCCGACAATCTATGCATACCTGAACCAATATACGACATAATGGTAGCAGTTTTTACAATATCTTTTAGATCCTCTTTGAAAAACTTTATCGGCTCCTCATACAAAGTGCCATTTACCGAAAGCACGTTACGTTCGATCGACTCCCTCAAATTAGCATAGGGTTCTCGCAACTCCCAATATCTAGGCACTCCACCCCAAACTGCATACTCTTCGATCGACTCAACTGCGGTCAGTTGCAACGCCTCACCTATATATGTAACATTAATAGGGTTTATCTTTAGGATCGCATCTGCACGCCCATAAAGCGGAGAAGCAATATCAAGAGCTAGTCCATACATTAACTGTTGGGACGAGCCGCAAATGATCAAATTAAATTTCAGCTTTTTTGAGTCTATCTTGTTTTGAAGTATAGATGGCAAATCACCACTACTTCCAACTAGATAAGGAAACTCGTCCAGACAGAGTGTAAATCTATTAGACACTCGATCGTTGAGCGTGTCAAAAAATACGTTCCAATCGGGATATATCACCTGGTCAAACCCTGGGATAATCGAAGCAACCATCTTCGCCAACACCTCACGCTGTAACCGTGATTCTGTTTGGTCAGCCAAATAATAGACATCATTTGAGGTTAACATATTTGTAAGGAGAGTTGATTTCCCCAAACGCCTACGACCATACACCACTGTAAATGTAGTCTTATCAGCGCTCAACACCTCCCTAAGGCGTTTTTGTTCATCTGTTCTATTTGTAAATTTCATAGTAGTAATAGCATTAGTGTTATTATGTAGTACAAACATAATGTTCGTGAAGCACAAAAACAAATTTTATTTAATATTTCTTCTGTTTCAGGTGATATTTATTTTTGTTTCGTCTTTTAGTTTAATAAATCGACCAGTTCTTTTTTTATTTCATCATCAATTTCACGATAGCGAGCAAAGGCTTTACTACCCTCTTTATGCCCACTGAGCGAGCCAACAAGATTTGGATCTTTCACTTTCTTGTACAGATTCCCAACAAATGTCCGACGAGCCAAGTGCGACGAAGCAATTTCATAAAGAACACGTTTCTCCTCCTCTCGTGTTGTTGGATTAATCACAGTGACCATACGTTTCAACCCCGCTGCCATAAAAATGCGCTTTATGGCAATATTATATTTTTGCTCTGAAATAAACGGCAATAATTTATCGCCGCCACTGTCCGCATACCGTTCGACAATTTCCATTGCAATTGCATTGAGTGGAACTCGTACTGTCAGCGGTCTCCCCTCTTTTGTTTTACGTGGGATATATTCAATCGCTCCATTTATAACACTCCCTTTAGTCATTTTGATTAAGTCACCAACACGACAGCCGATCATACATTGAAATACAAAAATATCACGTTGGATTTTCAGTTTCAAATGGCGGTTCAAATTTGTCTGGTAAATTTTATTTCGCTCGTCTATAGTAATATAGTATGGCGTGCCATAGGTGCACTCTTCCAACGGAAAATCATCAAATGGTTTATTGAGAGTTTTTTTATTTGCATTACACCAATACAAGAATGTTCGAATACGAGAGAAACAGTCCAGCATCGTGTTTTTACCTCGTGGCTGAGGGGTTCTTTTTTCGGGTATGGAGTCATAAATGGTCGGATAGAGTTCAAAATATCTATGTTCATTTTCCAAGAAATTCCACATATCACGCAAAGTGTCGGGTGTAATTTCATCAACGTACAGTATAAAATTCTTTTGACCTTTTTTAGTAGCACGCACATAGAGTTCATAACGCTGAAGAGCACGCCCAACAACACGATAATTCTTTTTCCTCACTTCCGAGAGCTTGTGTTTTTCAAGAAATTCGGTAAAAAGAGATGTAAGACCTACACCTTTCTCCGCCAAAACATCTTCGTCAGTATTAAAGCGCTTAGGGTAATGATATTTTGCGATAATGTCACTCAACCACTCACTGTCTGCTTCATTGGTGTAGAATTCAATAATTAGAGAAACTATCTCTCTAATTTCACTGTTAAAGTTTAGTTTTTGATCTTCACTGACCAACGCAACTCTATCTTTATAACCCTGCTTCTCTGGACTCCAATGATTGGGGTTTATTGCAAGACTGCTTGATGCCTTAATATCTTTCTTTCCATCTCTCAAACGGAAATAAACAGTAGCAAGAGCGTTTGCGTCATTTTTCTTAGCTGTTTTACGAATAAATGCAGTAACCTTCATAATAAAAATAGTTTTAAGTTGATAATACAAAGATAGAAATTTGTTCCCAAATTGTTCCCGTACATCCTAAAATTATTTCACTGATTTCAATTGTGAACGAGGTACAACGCCTTTCAATACGCTTGATTGTCAATTGATTATCCTCATTTATCCGTCATATTTCATTGAATAGCGTTTAATTAGATTTGTTCCCATTTAACACTTTCAAATGCGGCTCAGGGTACTCAGAGAAACCTTAACCACATTATTTACAATGAGTTAAGGTTTTTTCTTTTTAAGACTTGTTCACGAATTGCTCCCACTCATCTAATTACCTCCCCATTTTGAGCTACAATTTGTGACTTAGTCTAATGTTACTGCCGATTGTTCCAAAGTCATTAAAAGAGTACGACAATTACAAATTGTATAATATAGCAAATCAGAGAGGGATGCGTGGTTCTTGTGGTTGATATGTATATTAATGACATTTAAGGTGACATTTCGACACCTTAAATTAAACAAATTATACTATCTTTGGGCCAAAATTTATAACTCTTTAACCATCTACTAAAAATGCTAGATAAAATCTTCAAACTCCGTGATAATGCGACGACTATTCGCCGAGAGATTATTGCAGGTTGCACAACTTTTATGGCAATGGCATATATCTTGGCTATTAATCCTGATATATTATCAATCGCAGGAGCGAGTAAAGAGAGTATATTTGTTGCAACAGCATTGGCTTCGTTTTTTGGCTCAATTTTAATGGGCGTGCTTGCCAACCTACCAATTGGCTTAGCGCCGAGTATGGGTTTGAATACCTTTTTTGCTGTAACAGTTGTTACGGCGATGGGGCACTCGTATCCGTTTGCGTTGGTTGCAGTGTTTATATCAGGAGTGCTTTTTATGCTAATGTCGCTGTTTAATGTGCGAGAAGCCATAGTCAACGCAATCCCTAAGAACCTGAAAATAAGTCTATCCGTTGGAATAGGGCTGTTTATTACCATTGTGGGGTTGAAAAGTAGTGATATCATAGTTGGCAACCCTCACACATTATTAACACTGGGCGATTTATCAACACCCTCTGTCATCCTAGGATTTATTGGTATTGCGACGGCATCAATTCTTTTGGTAATGAAGGTTCCCGGAGCAATACTTATCAGTATTATTTTCACTACAATAGTCGGCATACCATTGGGAGTGACTCACGTGCCAGAAAACTTCTCCCCGATATCAACCTCAGTCGGGATGACAAATCATTTCGCAAATTTCGATTGGTCACAAATATTGACGTTCGATATGCTGATTGTTGTTCTTACTTTTATGTTTGTAGCTATTTTTGATGTTGTAGGAACATTAATCGGTGTGTGTAGTAGCGCCAAAATCCTAGATACTAATGGCAATGTCCCAAATATTAAAAAGGCTCTTCTTGCTGATGCGATTACCACGACTGTTGGTGCTACGTTGGGGACAAGTACTGTTGGTTCGTATGTTGAGAGCGCGGCAGGGGTTGTGGCAGGTGGGCGCACAGGGCTAACTGCAGTAACAGTTGGTGTATTGTTTTTAGTTTCCTTATTATTCGCACCTATTTTCTTGATAATCCCCGGAGCTGCAACGTGTTGCGCGTTGGTTATGGTAGGTCTTTTTATGCTTAGAGGTGTGAAGTCAATTGATTTTGACGACCTATCAGAAGCAATTCCAGCGTTCCTTACAATTATATTCATACCCCTTTCATATAGCATCGCAAGTGGAATTATGCTAGGAATCATCTCATACGTACTGATAAATTTCGTGGTGGGTAAGCGTGAAAAACTAACACTAACGATGGTAATTCTAGCAGTGTTGTTTATCGCTAAGTTTGTGTGGCTATAGCACTACCAGTCTGCAGCACCCTTATACTCAAAGACCAGTTGCAAAAATTATAGTTTAATCCCTCTCAAAGCACGCCAACTTCACACCTCGCACGACTAATTACTTTCGTGAGTAGTCCCCCTCAAAATATAAAAGGCATAGGCGAAGCCTGGAAGCCAGCGCCCGCCCTATTGCTTCGAGTGCTGTTAG
>CAMQUV010000043.1 GCA_947037995.1 uncultured Rikenellaceae bacterium | reverse complement strand
TCGATATTCTTAGCTTCGCCTATGCCAGTTTATTATAGAGTTGGTTTGTAAGTTTTGGTTTTTCTTCGAAAGCCGAGGAGAACACCCCAACTACAACAAAAGCCCCCTTTATTATCAGTAGAATAAACCTACTAACTAAAAAAAGGGGACTATTATATATAGTATCTGACGTATCTAAATGTTACACCATTTAGTATTTATATCTACTCCATTTAATAACTTCTTTGAGCGAAGGTTTTTTACCATACATAAAAATCCCAACTCTATAAATTTTCGCCGCAAATTTAGTCATAAATATAAACGAGCCATAAAGCAGCACAATAGACGTAATAAGTTCCCATACTGGCACGCCATAAGGTATTCTCGTCATCATAATAATTGGTGAGGTAAACGGAATTATAGAGAACCAAAACGCCATAGCGCTATTGGGCTCTTTCATTACAGCCATCATTATAACAAGTGAGAAAATTATAGGGATAGTAACAGGCAGCTGCAATTGTTGTGTATCCTGCACATTATCAACAGCCGAGCCAACCGCAGCAAACATTGCGGCATAGAGCAAATATCCCCCTAAGAAGAATATAATGAACGCCCCTACAATTCCCCAAATATAAGAAGGATTAGTCAGTGCATTCATAATTCCAGCCATTTCGCTAGGCATACTATTCGCCTGTGCAGCAGCGTCTAAAACATCTGGTGCCATCATATTCCCCGCAACAATCATCCCAATAGTACCCAACACAATCCAAATACCAACCTGAGTTAAAGCCGTTAGTGCAACTCCAATAATTTTACCCATCATTAGCTCAAATGGCTTGATTGATGATATCATAACTTCAATAATACGGTTCGATTTCTCCTCGATTACCCCTTGCATAACCATCGCTCCGTAGAGCAATATAAATAAGTATAGAGCAAATCCAGTCGCGTAGGCAATACCCATCGAAAGACCCGAGTTACTCTGCTGGGCGCTGTCTGTAGACTCTGCCGAAGACTCACCGATAGTGAAAGTAGCCATCGCCATACTAGGTTTAAGAGTCTCGACAATTTGTGCCAACCCCTCTACCCCACTTTGAGCGATACGATGGTTGTAAATAACATTTCGGACCTGACTCTTCAACGCATTTTCTACATCAATTGTCGCACTCTCACGTGTGTATAACTCCAAATCAGTCGGGTTTTCTAACGTATTTTCAGTAATAATTAGAAATCCATAAGTCTCCGGATGTGCCTTCAACGCCTGTTCGTACGGCAAAGTGGTTGCAGTGATTGTCAACTTCTCTTGAGACTGCATCTTTGGCGCAATTTGACCAGTTGGGTCGATAACTACAACCTCCCTCTTGGGCGCGTTGTCCATCATCATTAGCACCCCTGGGATAATCATTAACGCTGCCATTAGTATCGGCATTAACAATGTAGTAAGTATAAATGTGCGCTTTTTGACACGTTGGTTGTACTCGCGCGCTATGATTAGTGATATTTTACTCATAATAATCTCTTATTTTAAAATGTTAGAATTGTTTTCGACTGCACGGATGAAAATGTCATTCATCGACGGAATTATCTCGCTGAAACTCTGAATGTGCACAGCATTATTTGCCGCCGCAATAACATCGCGCACAGCTACTCCTGCGTTAGGCAGCACTATGACGCTCTGCAAATCTTTCGCTCCTGCGCATTGTTCTAACGAACAAAGGCTTGATAGTGACTCGTTGAGCGAACTGTCATTGTCAGTGGGATTAGTAAAGTCAATTTTATAGCTGTACGTACGGTAGCTCTGTCTAATACTCTCAACCGTTCCGCTAAGAATGTTTTTACTCTTATTAATCAATGTCAAATGGCTGCAAATCTCCTCGACAGAACTCATATTATGGGTAGCAAAAATGACAGTCGCACCCTCTTTTGCCCTTTCGAGTATTTCGTTCTTCAGCAAATTGGCATTTATAGGGTCGAATCCCGAAAACGGCTCGTCGAAAATCATCAGCTTTGGGTTATGAATAACAGTTACAACAAACTGAATTTTTTGTGCCATACCCTTCGATAACTCCTCAACTTTCTTGTCCCACCAGCCTAGTATATCGAACTTCTTGAACCAATACTTCAACCTAGTGAGTGCCTCTGCCCTAGAAAGACCCTTGAGCCTTGCCAGATAAAGCGCCTGTTCGCCAACTTTCATTTTTTTGTACAGCCCTCGCTCCTCAGGTAGATACCCAATTTTAAAGACATCATCTGGCGCCATTTTAGCACCATTGAACAGAATCTCACCGCTGTCAGGCATAGTGATTCTATTAATTATACGTATAAGGGTGGTTTTACCTGCACCGTTGGGTCCCATAAGTCCATAAATAGACCCCTCGGGGATTTCGAGGCTCACATTGTCAAGCGCTCTGTGGGCGTTGTAATCTTTGACAATATTGTTGGCTTGTAGTATTAATGACATAGTTTCAATAGGTATATAGTTTTAAATTAAGGGTTATTTCGGTGTTCGGCTATAAAGTTTGTAAGTTCCACAAAATCAGCTACATCGAGCCGCTCGGGGCGCAATGGGAAATACTTGCACTCGACGTCTCGGAGCTCTGGGTACATTGCACTCACAGTATTACGAATGGTTTTACGGCGACAGTTAAACGTTGCTTTCACCACACGTTTCATCAGTTTCTCGTCGCAATCAAGCCCCATCACATTATTGCGCGTAAGCCGGATAACTGCACTTTGAACTTTAGGTGGAGGCGTGAAATTCTCAGGGCCAACTTCGAACAGATACTCAACATTATAGTACGCCTGAAGCAATACGCTCATAATGCCAAATTCCTTACCAACAGGGTCGGCAGTTATACGTTTGGCGACCTCCTTTTGTACCATCCCAACAATTTCAGGCACCGTATCCTTATGGTCAAGTATATGGAAAAAGATTTGAGAAGAGATATTATAAGGGAAATTCCCTATCACAGCAACTTTATCGGGATAAAGCTCCGTCAGATTAAGCTGCAAAAAGTCACCCATTATAGTCTCGTCAGTTATAGCCTCGCGGTATCTAATTTTGAGGTAAGCGATACTATCAAAATCAATTTCAGCCACTTTTAGCTTTATGTCTTTGCGAGGAATCAGAAACTGCGTGAGCACCCCCATTCCTGGCCCTACTTCGAGAACATTCCCGTTGTATTTAAGCGCATTTGCAATGTTCTGAGTGATGTCGAGGTTGTTAAGAAAATGTTGTCCTAGCGATTTTTTCGCTCTTAAGTCTTTCATATATAGTTATTTATGTTTATCGTAAAATATAGTTGCTACGCAAAAATTCAAACCTAGAAGGATTGAGCCTCAACGCGATGTCATCAGCTTTAATATCATAGGCAGCAGGCTCCTCATTAACAAACACACCCTGCGGCTCCCAGTATTCCAACTCGTTGATACCTAAGTGTTTAGCCAGCGCCCTAACAGCCATTTGGCTTCCCATAGCTTTGCCCCTAGCGGAGTAACCCGCAATATGTGGTGTTGCGATATTCACTCTGCCTAGTAACGTCGTATTGATATTCGGTTCATTCGCCCAAACGTCTAGTGCACAGTGAGATACGACTTTATCATTAATTGCTTTGAGCAGTGCATTTTCGTCAATTACTTCGCCGCGCGAAGCGTTAAGCAGCGTTGCGTTAGGTTTCAGGTTATTAAAGAAATACTCGTTGGCAAATAGTCTTGTAGTTTCATCCAGTGGGACGTGTAGCGTAACTATATCGCTATTTTGGAGCAGGTATTCGAGCTCAACAAATTCCGTACCACCCTCAATATCAGCCCCTTGGAGTTTCATTTGTTGTTGTTGTCGAGGAGGGTCGCATAGCAGGGTTTTGAGTCCCAGTTTACTAGCCATTGCAGCGACAATAGTTCCCACGTTGCCTACACCGACAATGCCAATGGTTTTATTCGCGTGGTTGTTGGTGTTGTTCGCGTGATTTGCGGCATCAATATTATGGATTTGCCTAATAGATGCAAAGACCCACTGTGCCACAGCCGAGGCGTTGCATCCTTTGGCGTTAAAGGTTGCGATATTATTTTGGTTGCAATAGTTTAGGTCTATATGGTCCGTGCCAATAGTTGCGGTAACGATTGCTTTGACATTAGAGTTGTGCAGCAGTTTTTCGTTACAGGCAGTTCTAGTTCTCACTATAATAGCATCAGCATCACGTATTTTTTCGCGAGTAATGGAGTCTGTAAAAACAACTTCTTCGAAGTGTTTGCAAAGCACTTCGCGAAGGAACGGTATTTTATCGTCAACAACAATTTTCATACGTTGCTTTATTTTAATTAGTCCAAGAATATTAGCCCTTAGATATATGTTTTGGGTTGTTTATTTCCCGTGACATTGTTTATATTTTTTGCCAGAACCACAGGGGCAGGCTTCATTGCGTCCGATTTGTTTTTCGACGTGCACAGGAGCTGGTTTAGATTTTTCGGCACTACCAGCATTTTCAGCAGCTTCGGCGCGCGAGAGTTGCAGTTTGCTAAGGTCGGTATGTTTTTTCGGTTCTGGATTTTGCGGTTTTTGCTCACCACTAGGCAGGTATGCTTTGAGGAGCATCGAGAGCACTTCAAGGTTAACTTTATCGAGCATAGTTTTGAAGATACCGAACGATTCAAATTTATAGATAAGCAGCGGGTCTTTTTGTTCGTAGCTCGCGTTTTGTACCGATTGTTTAAGGTCGTCCATATCGCGAAGGTGTTCTTTCCAGCAGTTATCAATCGTAAGTAGCGTAATAAGTCGAGCAAATGCTTTCCCTATTTCGTTGCCATTAGTTTCGATAGCTTTTTTGAGATTGACCGATACATTAAGTCCTTTACGTCCATCCGTAATAGGTATAGCAATATTAGTATAGTGTTCTCCTTGTTCTTCATAAACGCGTTGGATAACCGGGAACGCAGTATTAGCGATAGTATCCATACGTCTTTTGTAGGTTTCAATCATTTTTTGGAGCAGTTTGCCCGATAGTGCTCTGTCAGCCATATCGTTATACTCTTTTTCAGATATATCGAAATCCACACCAAGTTGCGCAATAAGTTCGAGTTTAAATTCTTCGAGACCAAGTCCTCTATTATTTTCCACAAGATTATCGGCATAGTCTTCCATCATATTAAGCAGGTCGACTTCGATTCGTTCACCATAGAGTGCATTTCTTCTTTTTCTATATATAACTTCCCTTTGCGAGTTCATTACGTCATCATACTCGAGCAGTCTTTTACGCATACCAAAGTTGTTTTCTTCGACTTTTTTCTGCGCTCTCTCAATCGCCTTAGTCATCATTCCAGCTTGGATACTTTCGCCCTCTTTGAGTCCCATTGTATCCATCATTTTGGCAATACGTTCCGATGCAAAAAGTCTCATCAAGCTATCTTCGAGCGATACAAAGAATTGTGATGACCCTGGGTCACCCTGTCTTCCTGCACGTCCACGGAGCTGTCTGTCGACCCTTCTACTTTCGTGTCTTTCAGTACCGATAATAGCGAGTCCGCCAGCATCTTTGACCTCTTTTGAGAGTTTGATATCGGTACCACGACCTGCCATATTAGTAGCGATAGTAACTTGTCCTGCTCTACCCGCTTCGGCAACAATCAGTGCTTCGCTTTGGTGTTGTTTGGCGTTGAGTACGTTATGTTTAATGCCTCTAAGCGAGAGCATTTTGCCAAGTAGCTCGGAGATTTCCACTGACGTAGTCCCCACTAGCACCGGTCTATTTTGCGCTACGAGCCCGTTGATTTCATCAATAACGGCAGTATATTTCTCGCGTCTAGTTTTATATATAAGGTCGTTTCGGTCGTCTCTTTTGATAGGTCTATTCGTAGGAATAACAACAACATCAAGTTTATAAATGTTCCAAAGTTCCGACGCTTCTGTTTCGGCCGTACCTGTCATACCCGAGAGTTTGTGGTACATACGGAAATAGTTTTGCAGGGTAACCGTAGCAAACGTTTGCGTTGCCGCTTCGACTTTGACCGATTCTTTCGCTTCAATCGCTTGGTGGAGTCCGTCCGAGTATCTACGTCCGTCCAGGATACGTCCTGTTTGTTCGTCGACGATTTTGACTTTGTTATCTTGTACGATATATTCGGTATTATTCTCAAACAGCGAGTATGCTTTTAGCAGTTGATTGACCGTGTGCACTCGTTCGGATTTGATAGCATATTCGGCAAGTAGCGCATCTTTGCGGGTCAATTTCTCTTCGGCCGAGGCTGTTGATTTCTCAAGGTCAGCCACGCTAGAGCCTATATCCGGCAGGATAAAGAAGCCTTTGTCGCTAAACGCTTTTGCCAGTTCGTCGTGTCCTTTGTCGGTCATTTCGAGTTGGTTATTTTTCTCATCAATAGTAAAGAACAGGTCATCGGTAATCTCGTGCATTCTTTTGCTATTATCGGCCATAAACGCGTTTTCGGTTTTCAGCATCAGCGCTTTCATCCCTTGTTCGGAGAGGAATTTTATAGTTTGTTTTGCCTTAGGATTTCCTTTGTGCGTTCTATACAGTAGTATCCCTCCTTTTTCGTTCTCGCCATTAGCGATAAGGCTTTTCGCATCAATAAGCAGCTGCGCGCAAAGCGATTTCTGGAGGCTATAAATATGTTGGATACTTGGTTTATATTCGTCAAACAGTTGGTCTTCGCCTTTGGGTACTGGCCCACTAATTATAAGTGGTGTACGCGCGTCATCGATAAGTACTGAATCGACCTCATCGACAATTGCGAAGTGGTGTTTTCTTTGCACTAGGTCTTCACTATCAATGGCCATATTATCTCTCAGGTAGTCGAATCCGAATTCGTTATTAGTACCAAAAGTGATGTCAGAGTTATAGGCTTTTCGGCGTGCGTCAGAGTTAGGCTGGTGTTTGTCGATACAGTCAACCGAAATTCCGTGGAACATATACAGAGGTCCCATCCATTCGCTATCACGTTTAGACAGGTAGTCATTCACGGTAACGATGTGTACGCCTTTAGCGGCCATAGCGTTGAGGAAAACGGGTAATGTCGCAACGAGGGTTTTTCCTTCTCCTGTTCCCATTTCGGCAATTTTACCAAGGTGAAGTGCCACACCACCAAAGAGTTGAACATCGTAATGCACCATATCCCATTTGATAATATTACCGCCAGCTGTCCATTCATTTTTAAATATCGCGTTATCGCCCTCGATTGTCACAAAGTCGTGAGTAGTAGCCAGTTCGCGGTCAAAATCAGTCGCCGCAACAGTTATAGTATCGTTGAGCGTTAGTCTACGAGCTGTGTCCTTAACGATAGCGAACACCTCAGGCAAAATCGCTATAAGGGTTTCCTCGATAATATTTTTTTGCTCCTTCTCAATTTTGTCAATTTCCGAGGCTATCTCTTCTTTGAGGGATAGGTCGATATCACTTTCGAGCTGTTTTTTGAGCTCTACTATTTTGTTGTCACTATCTTTGATTGCGTCGGCGATAAGAATTTTGAGTTCCGATATTCGGGCTCTCAGTTCGTCGTCCGAGAGGGTTTCGAGAGATGGATATATCTCCTTGATTTTAAGGACAAAGGGTTCAATTTCTTTTTTATCTCGGTCAGCTTTGCTTCCCATAAACATTTTAAGTAGTCCAGTGATTAGTGACATTTCAGCGTAATTGTATATAGTTAAATTTTGTTATTTCGTTTTGTGACAGTATATATTGCATATAAGTGGCAAATATAGCTAAAAAAAACCTAAAATCAAAATGATGATGATGAGAGGGAGCGCAGACCTCTAGTTTTGACTCAAATCCAATTGGCAATTAAAAATAAGCGGCAGCAATCCGCCGGTGGCCAAACAATAAAACAAAACCAAAACAAATGGCATAGAAACAGTGGCATAGGCGAAGCCTGGAAGCCAGCGAGCCAAAGCCTCCCCTTGCGGAGGCGAGCAATACTAGATTGCCCACA
>CAMQUV010000042.1 GCA_947037995.1 uncultured Rikenellaceae bacterium | reverse complement strand
GGTTTTGAGTCAAAGCCTGTGGAGTGTGGGCAATCTAGTATTGCTCGCCTCCGCAAGGGGAGGCTTTGGCTCGCAGGGCATAGCCTGCAAAATGTTTGGTTGTGTTGTTGTGAGTCAAAGCCTGTGGAGGGAGATTTATCTCCTTTAGTTCGCTTCTTGTAAGCGAGCCTCCGCAAGGGGAGGCTTTGGCTCGCGGGGCGTAGCCTGCAATTTAGTTTGGTTGATGGGGTTTTTGTTTTGCTATTTGGTCACGGCGGATTGCTGACGATGAAATTTTCCTCGAAAATTCAGCGGCGGCGGGGGGAATCCGCCGCTGATTATTAATTGCCAATTGGATTGGTATCGAGAGGTGAGGTGGAGGCCACCGACAAACAATCTTCAAGTGGCGTTGCCACCTAGAATTTAACTACAGTAATTCCCGAGCCACCTCGGCTATTATCCTCATCCTCATAGCTTTGCACACCAGGTTCGGATTTTAGGTAACTTCGGATTAACGTGTGTAGAATCCCATTTCCTTTACCGTGGAGTATTTGCACTTGGCTGACACCCAGCATTATAGCTTCGTCAATAAATATTTTCACACTCTCAACGGCATCATCCGCACGCTCACCTCGGACATCTAATTTGTCGCGGAAGTTTAGTCGCGTATCCATCGTACTGTAATTGGACTTGAGTGTATGTTGGGATGGCTTTTGCTCCGAGCCACGTTTTTGGTCACGCGTTGCGTGAACTAACCTGCTGATTTCCACAATAGTACGCATACTGCCAAATAGCACTGTTGCTTTTTTGCCCGATATACTCTCAACCTCGCCAGCTACACTTTGACCAGCAAGCGCAACTACGCTACCAACCGCAATAGGGTTCACCTTTTTCGGCATTGTAGGTTTCGCAATATCACTATTTTGCTTCTTAGCCACTCGCTGCTCGCGCTTCTCTTGAAGACGTTTAATCTTGGCTATTTTACGCTCTATTTGTATCGAATTATCATTTTCGTCAACCACCTCTTGATACTCAACCAACCCTTTACGCACAACTTTGGTTCGCTCTTTTTCGGCCGAAGCCTCCTTAATCTCCCGGATTGTACGCTCTATTTGCTTATTGGCATTTTGTAATAAAGTCTTCGCCTCGAGCTTCGCGGCCTTGATTATCTCTGAACGTAATGTTTTTATCTGATTTAACTCCACTTCTAGCTCTTCAGCCGTTCTATCAACACCTTTTTCTTGCTGCTTAATTTTCTCACGTTTCTGTTCCCAATAACGCTTGTCACGCGTTGCACGGAGTAATTGCTTTTCAATTGAAAGCTGCTCTACTCCTATTTTCTCTTGCGCTTTATGAACTATTGTGTGAGGAAGTCCAATTTTACGCGCTATCTCGATTGCAAAAGAGCTGCCTGCCCTACCCTGGTCAAGGGCGAAGAGAGGCGCTATATTCTCAACATCGAACGTCATTGCGCCATTATCAATTCCATCATTGCCCGAAGCAAAATATTTCAGGTTCGCATAATGCGTTGTTATCACCCCAAAAGTTTTACTTTCAAGGAGCTCTTCAAGAACCGATTCGGCAATAGCTCCCCCGATAGTCGGCTCGGTGCCACCGCCAAACTCATCGATGAGGACAAGGCTGTCTTTGTACGCTCCACGCACAAAAGTTTTCATATTTTGCAGGTGAGAAGAGTAGGTCGAAAGGTCGTTTTCGATAGATTGTTGGTCACCAATATCTAGGAAAATAGAGCGAAATACGCTCATTTCACTATTATCTTTTGCAGGGATTAATAGGCCGCACTGCATCATATATTGTAACAATCCCACCGTTTTGAGGCACACTGATTTACCCCCGGCATTTGGCCCTGATATTAATAATATTCGGGTTTGGGGCGTTAAATTGATATTGAGCGGGACGATTGGTTTGTTTTCGGCTTTGAGTGTAGACTCGAGCAGTGGGTGACGCGCATCGCGAAGATAAAGGCGTTGACCCTTTTCAATAATTGGTGCGTGTGAGTCAGTTTGGACCGCAAAACGCCCCTTGATTTGTATGAATTCGATTGTCCCAACAAGTTCGCCTAATTCAATTATTAGTGGTAACTCCTCCTTGATTGCCTCGGTAAAAAGGGTAAGGATTCGTATGATTTCGTTGTGTTCGGCCACCTCGAGCTCGTGGATTTCGTTGCTGAGCTCCATTATTTCGAGAGGTTCGACAAATGCCGTTTTACCCGTAGCACTTTCGCCCAATACAACACCTTTTACTTTGCGTTTATTGGCGGCGGTGATTGGTATAACGTTTCGTCCGTCGCGGATAGAGTATGTTGCATCTTCGTCGACAAGTCCCTGAGCTTTAGCTTGTTGTATGATTCTATTGAGCGTTGCGCTAACGGAAGCAGTTTTGGCTTTTTTCTCACGTCGGATTTGTGCGAGTTCTGCGCTAGCATTGTCTTTGATTGCACCTGCGGGGTCGATTATGCGTTCAATCTCCTCTACAACAGTGTATTGCGGCGCAGCCCCAAATGTTAACTTAAAGAGGTTTGGGTATTTTATTTTGCGATTTTCGAAAAATTCGAGCAAAAAATGTGCTCGAACAAGTGATTGTCGAAGTTTTTTGAGTTCATCGGTGCTAATATACGCCCCTTCGGCCGCAAGTCTTTTACAATACCTAGTGTCGAAATAGGTGTCATTTTGCCATCCGCTGTCGAGCATTAATATGCTAACCATTTCGGTAGTTTGGCTCAGCAGTGCTTTGATTGTAGCGTGTTCGGTAAGGAATGAGAGTTCTCTGACCAGTTCGTTCGCCACAGTCGTTGTAGTTTTTTCAAGAAGCTGGGTTCTGATTTTGTCAAAACCCAGCCTCAGTTCAAAGTCACTGGGGTATATCATAATTAGTTTTCGAGTATTCTTTTGCGCGCAAGAAGTGCCGCTCCGATAACTCCTGCTGTGTCACCAAGGGTTGACAGAGACAGGTGTGAGTCGCGATTTACAAGCGAAAGAGAGTATTTGTTAAGTGCTGTGCGGATTGGCAGCATTAAGTAGTCACCTACTGCCGAAAGGCTTCCACCGACTACTACGAGTTCGGGGTTGAAGAGGTTGATTAACACGCCAATACCTCGTCCGAGTTTTTCGCCAATAGATGTAATTAGCTCAATGCTTAGAACGTCGTCTTTTGACGCCGCATCGATAATATCGGCAAGCGCAACAGTGCCTGTTTCCTTATATTTTTCAGACAATATTGACGAAGCTCCATTTTGAAGGCTATGTATAAAGTCGTTTTCGAGCGCCACCCCAGAGACCTCAGTCTCGAGGCATCCTTTTTTTCCGCAAGGGCAAATTTTCTGGTTGTCGAAGAATGGAATATGTCCAAACTCACCCGAGAAACCCGATTTTCCGTAATATGGTTTGCCGTCGATTATAATTCCCGAACCTACTCCGCGACCTACGTTGATGAAGATTGCATTTTGAATTTTGTCTGTCCCCATTGTATTCCACTCAGCATAAGCCATTGCTCTGGTATCATTTTCGATGATTGTAGTGATTCCTGTTTTTTCGGTAATCACCTCAGAGATAGGTCTTTGGTCGAAATTAAATATATTGTAAGAGTGACCAGTTGACGAATCAACACGCCCTCTGATGCTCATTCCAATTCCAAGGATACGCTCTTTTGGCAAGTTGTTTTTTACGATAAAACTCGATATTTGCGATACAAGTTTGTCAATTGTAGAGTTGTCGTTCTGCACATTGAAAGGTATGTCTAGGTCGAGGGTAAGCTGTTTTTTGTTGATGTCCAAAAGTGCGAAGTTCAAATGGTCGTCATAAATGTCAATTCCGACAAAATATCCCGCCGTGCTCACCAAACCGTATGACTGGGGGCGGCGACCGCCTGCAGTTTCGATTTTACCCATCTCGTGGACGTAACCCTCTGAAATTAAATCTGTTACCAACTTAGTGATAGTCGGATTACTCACGTTTAATGTAGTGGACAACTCCGTCACAGTCTGTTCGTGGTGAGTCGCTAGTTCAAAAATAATCTTACGCTTCAAAAGGAACGCTTTGTAACTTACTCCGCTCATAGCAGAAGTCTCTTTTGTGTTAAATAGGGAGGCTTTGTTGTTTGACATATTAGGCTTTTTTATTATAATGTTGCAAAGATAATAAAAAAACTCTATAAAAATCCTCTATTTAATGATAAAATTTAGTAATTAATGGATATTTTGCAGTTACTACCTATCTGCGTTTTCAACTATTCGATTGAGCAACCTAGTGAATGGCTCGGCCATTTTCATCTTGCGCACACTAAGGTGTGTTCGATATTGCCACGCGTGGTTAGGGTTTGACGGTATGTTAATCTGTTCTCTACCAGGGTTTTCGTGACGCATTTTGCCATCAATAGCAAGTAGGTCTTGCCACGCAAGAATCACCAACATAGAGCCCGAGGCAAAGTGTTTTTCGACTATATCGCGGCACCGAGCTGCGCTCAAACTATCCGGAGTATTACCGCTAAAGTGCATCGTATTATAAAAATAATTGGCCATAGACTCATTCGACAACTCCTCCCACCACAATCTTAACGGACTCATATCGTGAGTTGAAATAGTATCGACCGAAAGGTATGGATTGTCCTCAACCCTAGCAAACTCAGCACCTACGCCCTTCGGCATACGCTCGACTTCGAGCGAAAGTATGCCCAATTCGCGCATCACAGGGGCGACGCAATCGGGTATCATTCCCAGGTCTTCGCCACAGCAAAGCATTGATGTTGAGCGTGTTATAGTAGACAACCTCTCGCGTCCCGTAGCTGCCCAGAGGTCGTTATGACGCGTGTAAAAAAAGTCGTTATACAACCTATTGTAACTATCCTTTTGCTCTTGGTTAAGTAGTTGATAGCTAGTTGTATATTGTGCCGCTATGCGCGGATGAAATGCTTGTGGGTTATGGATATCAGGCACAAATAGCAGTTCGCTATGCAGGGCGCAGAGTCCTGCGCACAGCTCGGTATTAGCCTCGCTCTGCTCTTGAGTGGCGAAAAAATCCGCTATCTTGCGTTGCGTATTAAACTCCTCCTTAAACTCATACAACTTCACCCCCTGCACAGCGCGCTTGTCAAGATAGGGTGCGTAAAAATTTGCATATCGCCCCAAATGCAGCTTCACCGAATCGAAAGTTATATATAAATCAATAAAACGCTCGACCGAAAAATTAGGCAATGACTTAATCAACTCCTTTTGACTGAACGGTTTAGCAGGGTTAAACTGCCCCATAATTGCACTGGTAAATTGCGGTTGAATGCTCCATATCCTAAAGAATCCTAAGATATGGTCTATCCTATAAAGGTCGAAATATTGCGCCATCTTCTGAAAGCGTTTTTGCCACCAGCTATAACCATCCTCCTTCATTTTCGCCCAGTTATAGGTAGGAAATCCCCAGTTTTGCCCCTCGGTCGCGAAAGCATCGGGCGGCGCGCCAGCCTGCAAAGATGTGTTGAAAAGCTCCGGATTACTCCAAGCCTCGACACTCAAAGGGCTTACGCCGATTGGTATATCGCCCTTGAGCGAAACGCCGTTTTTATGAGCTATATCACGCGCTCCGAGCAATTGGGTGTGCAAATGGAATTGCAAAAAGGCGTGGAACATAATTTCACAATAATGCTCCCCATCCACCGTGCACATATTAGCGACCTCGGCCGCCTTGTACTCGCTTAACTCGCTCCAAATGTGAAAGTTAGCTCCGTTACTATTTTCCGTATGGTTAGCGTCGCGCAGATAGCAAAACACAGAATAGGGCACTAGCCACTCACGATTATCCTCAAAAAATGCGACAAAAGCATTCGAGCGGATAGTCTTCTTGCCATCTTGTTCGTAGATTGCTCTGAAAAACTGCCATTTAATATCATCAACGCCCTCATAATCAACCTCATCGAAACGATTGAGCCTCTGCTGATTATCCGCCATAACGTGCGAAAGCTCCGCATCTTTCAAATTACCCATCTTATTAATCGACAGATAGAGCGGATGAAGTGCTATTGCAGATATAGCGTTATAGGGGTAACTATCTTTGTATGTGCGTGTTGAAGTGGTATCGTTGAGCGGCAACAGCTGCACAACTTTCAGCCCACAGGAGGCCGACCACTCAATAAATTTCTCTAAATCCCCGAAATCACCTATCCCCAAACTTCTCTCCGTAATTAACGAAAACACAGGTATCGCAACGCCAGCTGCTCGAGGCAAAGGAAACGTACCGCGGAACTCTAAAACAGCCCCGTCACTTGAATGAAAATGCCTATTATCGCCCTCTTCCCATATAGTTTTATTACTCGAGGCTTTATACAGTATCAGTTTAAATTGCACATTGTCAGCTAGTTGCAGCTCATCAATGGCTATGGTACACAAATCATCACTGGTGCGAGTGAAGGGCAACGATTTTTTGGGATTCCATCTGCCCAGCTCCTTTGTCTCACCAACAATCGCCACAGTATAGCCCTTAGGCAAATAGGGGCAACGCACCATAAGCAGGCGTGTGCCGTGTGGTTGTTTATCAATTCGACACTCCAAAAGAGAGCGCTCGAACGAACTAATTACAGGGGGAAGGGGTTGGTGGGCTTGCATTGATTCTATAATGTTATGACTTTTGTCAGTAATTTCTTATAAATATCTATCGCTCCACTAATCTCCTCGATAAAAATATACTCGTCGGCCGTATGTGAACGTGCCGAGTCACCCGCCCCAATTTTCAATACAGGTATCGCCCCCATCAACGCCGCATCGGACGTAGTAGGCGAACCATAGGTTGTTAGTCCTAACTCGAGCCCCGATATAACTAACGGGTGAGAAACGTCTATTTGTGAGGGGGTTAGCCTTGTTGAGCGTGCCGTAACATCGCAATTCACACAAGTTTTGATATGGTCTAAAACCTCTTGGTTAGTATATTTTTCCGTTGTTCGGATATCAACCGTAAATCGGCACTCATCGGGAACAACATTATGCTGTGTACCAGCAGAAATCATCGTGACACTCATTTTCACCACCCCGAAAAGGTCGCTCCGCTTATCAAATTCATAACTATTGAACCATTCTATCTCCTTAATAGCTTTAAAAATAGCATTATCACCCTCCTCGCGTGCTGCGTGTCCTGATTTGCCGTGACTAACGCAATCAACAACCATTAAACCACGCTCGGCAATTGCCATTTGCATCTGTGTTGGTTCGCCAACGATAGCCGCACTAATAGGTGGCAATTTAGGCAGTAGGCTCTCTATGCCATTGGCGCCGCTGCACTCTTCCTCGGCGGTGATTGCCAAAACCAAATTATGAGAAAGGTTTTCGCACTCGTAAAAATGAATAAAAGTCGCAATTAACGACACAACAGAGCCGCCTGCGTCATTGGAGCCAAGCCCATAGAGCTTCCCATCTCTCTCAACGGGCGAATACGGGTCGAGCGTATAGCTTGAATTAGGCTTCACCGTGTCAATATGAGAGTTGAGCAAAATGGTGGGGCGCGATGCGTCGAAATGGATATTCTTAGCCCACGTATTGTTATTATCAGTAAAAAAAACAACCCCTCTGTCACCCAAAAACTGACGCACCACTGTCGCAGCACCCAATTCATCGCGCGATAAAGACGGCGTTGATATTAATAACCTCAACAACTCTACTGCCTCAGAACTTATAGTTTTAGTGTGATTCATAATTCCCTATCCTCTATAATTTATCTTCGACTAATTTCACATCGCAGCTCACAATAAATATATCATCGTGGGGTCTATCCGTACTCTTATGAGTCTTAACAGCGTTAATCTCATCCACAACTTTTTGCCCACTGATTATCTCCCCAAAAATAGTATAGCTCCCGTCCAAATGGGGTGCGCCACCTAATGTTTTGTACACTTCGGCACGCTCGGGGGTAACCTCAACGCCGCCCGATTTTTGGATTCTCTTGTTCGCTACGTTCAACGTAGAATCATTATGAACTTTACCCACAACTATATAGAAATGAGAGCTCGACGACACCCTCTC